>JAJYVB010000369.1 GCA_021792265.1 Deltaproteobacteria bacterium
CCCTGCTGTCCCCAAGTTGGGAGCTGCAGCCCGGCAGAAGACTACACCACCCGTGCCGGCCGAATCGAAGCTCGTCAATCAGTTACATTCGCGCAGCAATGCCCTTCGTCTAGACCAAGTCCAAGCTTTTGTCAATCTTCGGTCAGCCCGAGGCGGGACCTACCGGTTGACATGTTCCAGGCAACCGAACAGGAGGACAACCTTCTACCTGTAAACCTGTTGTAAACCTTTCAACCGTAAACCAGCCGGGGAGGTTACAGAGCCGGAGCCATTGACGTAACAGAATCAGGGTCATTTGTGTATCCGAAGTTCCCAACATGAGCGAACAAAAATCGCATCATCGCCACTCAAGATCGGGTTTGCTCGTGGCATATAAATTGCGGCTCCGTATTCGCCAATCGATCTGCGCCTGTTGACCGAAGAGAGGGAGGTTCGCGCTAACTAATGGATAGTTCCGCGGAGTTGCAGCCGCTTAATTCGGTGGTATCGTTCGTCGCGCAGCCTCGCAAGATGCTGATCGGAGGCGGCTGGGTCGATGCGACATCAGGCCGCACTTTCCCCACCTATAATCCTGCCACGGGCAAAGTTCTTGCCCAGGTGGCCGAAGCTGACGGCACGGACGTGGATCTCGCGGTCAAGGCGGCTCGTCACGCGTTTGAGAGCGGACCCTGGCGGACTATGAAGCCATGCGACCGCAGCCGCCTCATCTGGAAGCTCGCCGACCTCGTCGAGCAGCACACTGACGACCTCGCCCAGCTCGAATGCCTCGATAACGGCAAGCCGCTGGTTTACGCGCGTGCGGTGGACGTGGCGGCTGCGGTCGAATTCCTGCGCTACATGGCGGGGTGGGCGACCAAAATCGAGGGCAACACGATCGCGATTTCGGTGCCCTTTATGCCCGGAGCGCGCTTTCATGCCTATACGCTCCGGGAACCGGTCGGTGTGGTGGGCCAGATCATACCCTGGAACTTTCCGCTGCTGATGGCGGCGTGGAAGCTTGGACCCGCACTGGCCGCGGGCTGCACCGCCGTGCTGAAGCCGGCCGAGCAGACGCCGCTGACCGCACTTCGCTTGGGCGAGCTGGTTAACGAGGCTGGCTTTCCGGAGGGCGTTGTAAACATCGTGCCGGGCTACGGCGAGATCGCAGGCGCTGCGCTCGCGGCGCATCCGGGCGTCGACAAGGTTGCGTTCACCGGCTCGACCGAGGTTGGCAGGCTCATCATCAAGGCAGCTGCGGGCAACCTTAAGAAAGTTTCGCTTGAGCTGGGCGGCAAATCGCCCAATATCGTGTGCGCCGACGCCGACCTCGAGACGGCCATCATGGGCGCGGCCAACGCAATCTTCTTCAATCAGGGCCAGGTATGCTCGGCTGGCTCGCGCCTTTACGTGTCGGAAAGGATCTTCGACCGCGTGGCAGAGGGCGTGGCTGGGGTCGCCGAGAAGATCAGGCTCGGACCCGGAATGGACCCCGCCAGCGAGATGGGGCCGCTGGTTTCCGAGGAGCAGATGAACAAGGTTGTCGGCTACCTCAGTTCGGGCTACACCGAGGGCGCCAAGGCGCTGTCGGGTGGGAAGAAGTGCGAGGGCAACGGCTATTTCGTCGAGCCCACCGTGCTAGTGGACGTGCGGCCTTCGATGAAAGTGGTGAAAGAGGAGATTTTCGGTCCGGTAGTGACCATTACCCCGTTCAAGGATTTCTCCAATCTCGTGCATCTGGCCAACGATTCGATGTACGGGCTGGCGGCGGGAATCTGGACCCGCGACCTGAGCACCGCTCACAGCCTTGCCGCCGAGCTTCGAGCCGGTACAGTGTGGGTCAATTGTTACAACGTGATTGACGCGGCGCTGCCTTTCGGCGGATACAAGCAGTCGGGATGGGGCCGCGAGATGGGCCATGAGGTGCTGGAGTTGTACACTGAGGTCAAATCGGTATGCGTTCAGCTTTAAGTCGGCGCGGGTGGATATCAAAGAACGCGCCGCACCGATGCGCTGCCGACTACGGCCTCGGTTTCCGGCGAGAGAAGCAAAGAGCATAGTGGCAGGGACTTCGCGGCTCGTGTAGAAGAGCAGAAGCAACTGCGAAATCAGGGGAGAGTTTCCGCGTGCGCAGGCTTGGGGAGGAAACAAGCAAGATGTTAAACCGATATGCAACAGACAAGACCGCCGTCGGCCCAATTTGCGGCGTCAGGAAGGGCGGAGCGTTGATGCGCCTGTTAATCTGCGCGGGGCTGGTTCTTACGCTCGCCCAAGGCAGCGTGCGGGCGGCTGATCAGGCGATCGCGCCAGGTACTGTAATCGACCAGTCCAACTGGCAGCAGTATCAGCAATACATGCCCGAAGGGATGAAAGCGGTCTTCCGCGGCGACCATTTCTGGCACATGCCGCAAGGGTTCAAGATCAAAGTTGGTCCGACAAAGCCGATTCTGCTTCCCAAGTTCTACGACGCCGCCACCGAGAAAAACGGCAACACCGTGACCTTGAAGCAAACTCCCGACGGCGGATACATCGCGCAAGGCTACAAGGGCGGGCTCCCGTTTCCCGATCCGCTAAAGGGAGATTCTGCGTTTACCGGACAGCGCGTATTCTGGAACGAATGGTACCGATTC
>JAJYVB010000068.1:0-12883 GCA_021792265.1 Deltaproteobacteria bacterium
GGGAGCGGCCCTCGCGCCGCGACCGGACGCGGGCGCGGTACACGGCGCACCCGATGAACCGAGTGCCGTCAGCGGTCCCTGGTTCGCGACAGCGCCTGGATCGTAGCAGAGGGATCAGTTACGTTGCACGCATGCCCAACGCGCGCGCCTTTGCTATCGCGGGGCTGGTACTTCTCTTGGTGCCCGCACGTGCGGGCACTCAGCCACTGCTCCCTCTGCAAAAAAAAGAAAGCCATGTCGATAAAAATGGCTGTATCCACTTCGCGGCGACCGCCGTCGTCGACGCACCAGTCGAGGATCTCTTCGACGCGCTGTCAACTCCAGAGTCACGAGGTGCCCGGCGCTCCATCGTTTTCATTCTCGCGCGGAGAACGCGATCTCCCGTCAAGGGCACGCGTATGATCAAACTGCCGCCAGGTGGAACATGGGCCATCAACTCTCCTCCTGAAGCGATGATCGTTGGCACTTATTCGCTGATGGGACTCATGTGGGGGCCGCTCGGGGCCCCGATGACATGGGTCGAATATCATTTCGACCGTCAGCACCGCACGATCTACGAGAGAACAATCGGCGGATCGTCTGGTTTCTTAACCAGTCCTACCTGCGTTCCTCCTAACCGGGCACAATATGCGCTCTCCTCAGCCGAACGAGGGTCTGCAACTCTGGTCCGCTACACGAAGCTGGGATGCTGGTCTCCCGGTCTACGAAAACAATCGCCCACCTTTGACCAGCAACAGATCGAATCTTTCACACGCTCGCTGAGCGCACGGCTTGCCGTTGCTCAGCACTATGCTCAGCTAATCGCCAGGGAACACCCCAAGCTCGCCGGCCCGGCAAAAACGTCAAGTCAGCCGGTTCGCTCAGTCGTAACGCAAACCCCGACTCCGGTGGTTACGGTTCCAAGACCGTAGCGCAATCAAAGCTGTAAGTTTATTTGGCGAGTGTCCTCATGCTCCTGCGCCGGGCCCTCGCTGGACCGGTGTGCTGGCAACGGTACCTGTCTCATGTTTAGGCGTTGCCGCCGCGCTTGAGGAGGCTTGCAGAGCCGTCGAAGCGGCCGAATTGATCGCTTGCACTACCCGACTTGAGTTCAAGATTCGGTTAGCGGACAGCGCCTCGCAAGGTCGCCAACTCCTCTCGCAGCGCCCGGAGCGCGCCCGCCGCCAGGACGCGCCACGGTGCGCCGGCGGCAAAGGCCTCGCCCGTGGCATACAGCGTTACGATCGAAAAGCGCGGCTCGTTGGAAACCGCGTACACCGGCTCCCACCGCTCCGGCATCATCTTGGCGCGAAAGCGCTCCAAGCCGCGGAAGTTGTAGAAGCGGTTGGCGTGGGCGCGTGCCAGCGCCATCAGCAGCCGGAGCCAGAGCGGATTGGCGCGGATTTCAGATCTTGCGTTTTCGGCCAAAGCCACCAGGCCAAGGGTTGCGAAGCGGCGGCGTTCGGCGCCGAAACGGCGCATCGCGGCATCGATTAAAAGCTCGCTTGTGCCGTTGGGCGTATGGGGCAGGCGTGCAATTAGTTCGATCAAGTAGCCGCTGCGCGCAGCCACCGGCGAGGCGAGAAGCAAGGCGACCGCTCGCTCGTACTGCCTGCCGACCAATACCACTCGGCCCGCAACCGTTGCGTCCAGAGGCGCCGGTTCGGCCAGAAAGCGCATCGGGGGCAACCTGCGTGTCTGCAGCCATCGCCGCGTGAGTTCCGCCAGTTCAAGGCTGCGGCGGGCCGTTTCAGGCGCGATCTCCTCGACCGTTACGCCTTTGTTGCGGGCGCGCGCAAGTTGGGCCCGCAGCGAGGAACGAGATGCAACCCGCGCGGTCCATTGGCGCGGATCCCAGGCCGGTTGGGCGCCGATCGCGATCGCACTGTAACGGTCGGAGGTACAGAGCAATTGGCGCAGCCTTCCCTCCGCGCAGACATAACAGACCCGGCAACCTTGGTTGCGCGCAAAGGTCTCGAAAGCCGCAGCAACCCTCGGCAGGTCTCCCGGCGCGCACACCGGATCGCCCGCCGCGATCAGTACGTTTCGCCGACGCACGTAGCCCACCACCGCGGGCGTGCCGGAGGCGAACCAATGAGCGATGCCGGGGTTCAGGATCTGGCAGGCCGTGGCGTTGAAACCATGGGCCATCACCAATTCGCGTGCTGCCGCAATCGACATCGATACCAGAAGCGAATACGGCAGCACCGGCTAACATCACGCGGCGCACGGGCCCGCCGCGTGGCGAGCCGGCTGTCGTAAGCATTGGGAATGTGCGTTTAGCGCTCTGGGCCGTAAATAATGATAGTCGATCCTCAATCCAAGCGGCAAACCATAAGTCTCTTGACCAGGGCAAGGTGAAGTTCGCAGCGCTTCGTGCTAGAGTTAGCCGAAGGAGGCAGCTTCCTCGCTTACGTGGGAAGTATTCGAGCCGGCGCTTGATCGGAACGTCGCCAGGGTGACACCCCGGATTCTTGAACGCGCCGAGCATCCTGTCTCTCGACGCGATATCGACCCAAACGTTCTTAAGGTGCTCTACCGTCTGGGCGCGGCGGGGCATCAGGCCTACCTCGTTGGCGGGGGGGTGCGCGACCTGATGCTGGGGCGTCGGCCGAAGGACTTCGATATCGCGACCTCGGCCCATCCGCACGAGGTGCGCCAACTGTTTCGCAACTCGCGCCTTATTGGGCGGCGCTTTCGACTGGTACACGTCTTTTTCGGCTCCCAGAATATCGAGGTGGCGACGTTCCGGCGCACCAGCGAGGAGGAGCCGACTGCTGAGGATCCGCTCATTCAGCGGGACAACACGTTCGGTACGGCCGCGGAGGACGCTTTTCGCCGTGACTTCACGATCAACAGTCTCTTCTACGATTGCCGCACCTTTCGAGTTATCGATCACACCGGCGGAGTTGCCGACCTTGGTGAGCGCCTTATCCGTACCATAGGCGACCCCGAGGTCAGGATGCGCGAGGACCCGGTGCGGATGATCCGGGCGGTACGCCTGGCGGCGCGGCTTGACTTCGAGATCGAGCCGGCCACTCGCGCGGCGATCGAACGCCACTGCAACGACCTCGGCAAGGCCTCGGCACCACGCGTGGCTGAGGAGATCTTTCGCACTCTGGGCGGTCTCGGGGCGCGGCGCGCCTTGCTGCTGGCGGAGCAACTGGGGCTTGTTGCAGTGCTGCTTCCGGCGCTGAGCGAGCATCTGCGGCCCGATTTGGCAGTGCCCGAGCGGCTGCGAACAGCGGCCAACCTTGGCTCGCTCGAACGCGAACTTGCCAGTGGACGCGAGGTTGGCCGCGGCGCCGTCCTTGCCTGTCTCTTCCTCGATCTCTACCTGCACCGGAGCCGCCAAAATGGTCATGCGGCCGGCGCCGACCTTGCCCGGGAACTGCGCACGAGGGGCTTTTCGCGCGCTGACAGCGAGCAGATGAGGCTGCTGCTCGAAGCCCTGGGCGCACTGTTCAATCTCTCGAGCCGGGTAAGGCGTTTGGCGAGGCGTCCGTATTTCGCCGAGGCGATGCGGCTGTGGGAGCTGCTTGGGCCTAACTACGGCGTCGAAGCGGACTCGGTGCGGCGTATGCTCGAAGCGCCTTCACATGCGGGTCGGCGGTCGCCGGAGGCGACACACGATACCGGCGTGGCGCAAGCGAGCGTAGGCGGCGGCCAAGCCCCAGGCCGGCGTCGCAGCCGCCGCCGGCGCCGGCGAGGCGGATGGCGCAGGCGCAAGACGGCGTCGAGCAGGACGACGCCAGGGAATCTTTCGCAAGATGCCCGGTCAGTGCCGACGGCATCGCCGACGCACCCGGTCGCGGGCGAGCGCGACCGCGATACAGAGCGCCCGGAGGCACGGGTCCGCTCGGGCGATAGCCAGCTTTCGCCGGTGGAAGCGGCGCCGGACGCGTTTCCTTCCGTGCGGGGCAATACCGTACGCTGAGCGGGGCGCAGCAGTTTAACAGCGCGGTGCTTGTCCCGCGCGCCGCCATCCATTAGTTTCTTCGAGAAAACGCGTGTTCGGTGGGTCCATGCCCATTGCCGCACGCCCTGCGAGGAGAATCGCTTTTTGCCAGCCGACGCTTTAAGAACGGACCGTATCTGGATGGACGGCCGGATGGTCCCTTACGACGAGGCCAATGTGCACGTCCTGACCCATAGTTTGCACTATGGGCTCGCCGTCTTTGAAGGTATCCGCTGCTATCGATGCGGGGATGGGCGCTCGGCGATCTTCCGGGTGCGCGAGCATGTTCGGCGCCTGTACGACTCGGCGCATATCATGGAGATGCCCATCCCGTTCGCGCAGGAGGAGTTGGTCAAGGTTTGTGCGGAAGTGGTGCGGATCAATCACCTCGACGAGTGCTACGTGCGCCCCATCGCCTTTTACGGTGAGGGTGAGATGGGACTCTCGGCGCGAGGCAACAAGGTGCGGGTTGCGGTTGCGTGCTGGCCATGGGGTGCCTATCTGGGCGACGAGAGCCAGAAGCGTGGCGTGCGGCTGAAGACCTCATCGTTCGTGCGGTTCCATCACAATTCGCTGATGCCGAGCGCGAAGACCTCGGGCCATTACATCAATTCGATCCTTGCCGGCTACGAGGCGCGGCGAAACGGCTACGACGAAGCCCTCCTGCTGGACGTCGGGGGGTATGTTGCCGAAGGAAGCGGGGAAAACATTTTCGTCGTGCGCGACGGCGTGGTGCTTACGCCGCCGCTGTGCTCGGTTCTGCCCGGGATTACCCGCGATGCCGCGATACGCATCCTGCGCGACGAGCACATTCCCGTGGTCGAGCAGCTCTTTGCGCGCGACAGCGTCTACGTCGCCGACGAGGCCTTCATGACCGGAACTGCGGCGGAGGTAACGCCGGTGCGCGAGCTTGACGATCGCCAAATCGGTTCGGGCAGCCCCGGCCCGATAACCAGGCGGCTGCAGGAGCTCTTCAGCGCCGCTGTGCGCGGGCAAAACCCACGCTACAGCGGCTGGCTTTACTACCTGTGATCGAACGGAGTGGCGAGACGGAGGCATTGGAAGGCGCGTTTTCGGACGGGCGCGGGGTGTGTCTGGGCATTTTTGGCAGGACTCATGGGGCGCCGGCCGGTCGCGAAGTTCATATGGCGTTGGGTTGGCGCGGGGCAGGCACGCTGCTAAGATTGGCGCGGTCGAGCTCTGCTAATCATCGCGATACGCGTGAAGCCTCCGTGGCGAGCCACGATGGGCGGCTCGTCTGCGGTAAGCAGACCAAAAACATGAGCACCAGGGGGAACAGGATGAGGAGGGCTGCCCTTTTGCGTTCCGGACCGGTTGGCATCGATGGTCAACAAATCGGCCGTCGGCTACTGAGAGCCGCCGTGCCAATGGCCGGGGTATTACTCCTGGCGGCTTTCGCCGTCGCGCAGGCGGCCCAGGTCGAGGTCAAGATGACCGACAATCCGCCGAGGTTTGTACCCGAGAAGGTAACGATCAACGCGGGTGACACCGTAAACTGGGACAACAACGCGCAGAATCTGCATACTGTTACGGCCGATCCGGCAAAGGCGGCCGACAAGAACAGCGTCTCGCTCCCGGCTGGAGCGCAACCCTTCGATTCGAGCTTCATGCCGCCGGGCGCGAAGTTCAAGTACACTTTCACCGTGCCCGGGACTTACAAGTATTTCTGCATCCCTCACGAGAAGGACGGGATGGTCGGGTACGTGGTGGTTAAGAAAAAGTGAGCGCGGTCAGTGGAGGCGCCATGGTTGGACTGAGAAGGCCAGGAATTGCAGCTCGGCTGGGTGGGATAGCTTCTGCTGGAGCGGCCGCCTGGCTGGCGGTCATGATGTTTCCTTTGTGCGCTTATTGCTTCCCTTGGAGCATCGACATGTACCGGGGTCCGGCGGTCCAGCCTGAATCGGTGGCGCCACGCGTGATGCCGGCAGGTACGCTCCCGGTTAACACTGGGATGCCCAGGATGAACCTCGAGCAGATGACCCTCTCGATGCACAACCCTTTCAAACCCACGCCCGCGCGCCTGGCGCACGGCAAGGATCTGTTCTCAACCGACTGCGCCCCGTGCCACGGAGAAACCGGTGTCGGAGACGGCCCGGTGGCGCACCTGCTGCAGCACAAACCGGCCAACCTCGTAAGCGGCGTCAGTAAGAACCTGCCCGACGGCTATATCTACGGCTACATACGCAACGGCGGCGTCTGGATGCCGTCGTACGGCGACGCGATGAGCTCGGACGAGCGCTGGGACGTGGTCATGTACATCAGGAACTTCCAAGCGGCTGCTAGTTCCAAGGCCAAGGCCGCCAGCAGCGCAAGGTAAGTTTCGCTCGCGGCCGCACGGCTGGCGGCCTCTGTGCAGCCGCTGCGACCGTCGCGGCTTTCTCCAACCCGTACCATTGGCCGGGGCCGGTGCAGCGTAGGATTGTGCCTGCCCTGGCGGCCTGCTATGCGAACTGGTAGCGCGACTTTATGGCCGGAGCTGTCGGACGCGTTAATCAGCTTTCCTCGTCTTTCCGGAGGCGGCGGCTCCCGTAAGAGGTGATTATGCAAGCACCGAAGCCTGCGGTGACAGCCGAAGCTCAACCGTTTATCCCGTACGTTGAGGAGAAAGATTACCCGGACAGGCTGCAACCGGTGTTGGAGCCTTATAGGCGCCGGATGGGCTTCGTTCCCAACGCCCTCAAGCTTTACATGCATCGGCCGGAGATTGCCGAAACGCTTTGGACCCTCAACAGCCGCATCATGCGCGATCCGTCGTCAACACTCGATCAGCTTCTCAAGCGCAAGCTGGCTGCGCTTGCCTGCGCGGTTAACGGGTGCGCCTACTGCACGTCGCATTCGTGCTCGATGCTCAAGAAGCCGCGTGGTTCCGGCGGCGAGGAGGGATGGGATCTTGGCGAAGAGGAGCTGCAAGCAATCGTCAGCGGTAGGGTCGTGCCGAAAGACGAGTTGGAGCGGGTCTGCTTCGATTACGTGCGCGCCGCTTCGGCAGATCCCGTCAACGTGCCCGATGATCTGCTTGAGCGGCTCAGGCGCCATCTGACGCCGCCCCAGATAATCGAACTTGCCTGTGTGGTAGGCTTCTGGAAGTTCTACAACACCGTCCATGACAGCCTGCACATCCCGGTTGAGTCCGCCCTGCTCGCCGATACCGGTTACGTTGATCTCGCTCCGGTCCATGCCTATAGGTAGCGTGGGTACGTGTAGCGCGGGGAACTTACGCGTTTGCAAACCGAGACCATGACGGGCCTGCGAAGAATTCCATGTGCGCTGGTGGCTGCCGCGGCCCTGCTCACGGCGGCAGGCGCCGGTATTGTTCACTGGCATCGAGGCTTCGCTGCCCCGTCATATGTTGCACTGGCGGAGATGAGCGGTTCATGCGCGCTTTGCCTGCGCGCGTTCCATTCGCCGACAACCTTCTCAATGCCTTCGGCCGGAACCGCGCCCGGGTACGCCGGACTACAGCGCGAGCCCACCAAACCGCGGGTTTGGCTTCGTACGATTTTTTCGACGGCGCGTCTTCGCGCACCTCCCCGGACGGCGTAGTCACCACGGCTCGTTGAATTCAGTTGAGAGCCGGCGCGCAATTGGGGAGAGCCCTCGGTTTTGGGCAACCCAGCGACGCTGCCCTGTCTGCCCACGGCGCGCGAAGAGCGGGCCGAGGGGCGGCGGCTTGTTCGGGAGTTTAATATGCAGGCGAAGCTCAAAGCGTACGCGCTTTTACTAGTCCTCGCGTTCGTTCCCTGTCCGCAAGCGGCATGGGGTGGCACTGCGGGCGCCTACGCGCTCGAACCCCTGGGCGTGCAGGAGCTGGTCCGGCTTGCGATCCGGGTGAACCCGGCGGTAAAGACGGCGCGCAGCAAATGGTATTCCGCGCTTCACCGGATCAAGCAGAACTACGCGCCTGCCGACCCGCAGTTCAACTTCATCAACGGCGACAGCTACAGCAACGGCTTTACCCAACCCGCTTACCGGACCTACGGCATAAGCGATTCCTTCCAGTTTCCCGGCAAGGCCTCGCTCCATGGAGACATTGCGACGCACACGGCGGAGATTGCGCGGCTCAGCTACTATGCAAGCATGCGCGACGTTCGGGCTGAGACCGAGGCTGCTTATTACCAGGCGCTCCTCGACCGGGCGCTCGCCGAAATCAATGCCGACAACATCGCCAGCCTGCGCAAGGTGCTCAAGGTGACACAGGTTGCTTACGCTGCCAACCAGGTGACGCAGAGCGACTTCATCTCGGCCGAATTCGATCTGGCTCAGGCCGAGCAGCGCCAGCGCCGGTTTCTGACCAATGAGATGAATGATCTGACAGCGCTCAACCAGCTTCTCGACCGCCCGCCCGACTCGCCGCTGCGGCTGAGTCCGCGCCTGGAACTGAGGCCGCTCAAGGCGCGAGTCGATGAACTGGTGGCACGCGCAACGTCCGCACGCCAGGAGATTCTTCAGGCGGCGCTTAGCGTGCACAACTCAAAGACGGCGCTGCGTCTGGCCCGGATGGAGTACCTTCCTGACTACACGCTCAGTTACTTCTTCGACGATTATTACTATGGCTCCGCGGCGCCGGCGCCTGGGCGCCTGCAGGACCATGGCGAGGCCGTGAGCGTTACGCTGCCGCTGTTCTTTTGGATGAAGCAGAATGAAGACATCGAAAGCGCGCACCACGACCTGGCCGCCGCCCGCGATAACTTCGAGTCAGTGAGAATCCAGACCCAGGCGGCAGTTACGCAGGCCTACCGTACAACCCAGCTAGCCTACGAAACGGCCCTGGTTTACCGCGACTCGCTGATCAGGCTTGCCCGGCAGAATTTCGAGGTGGCACTGGTGGGATACCAGTCGGCTAAGATCGACTTCGTGACCCTAAGCGCCGCTCTGGCCAACGCGTACGGCGCGCGCATCGCCTATCTGCGCGCGGCCAACGAGTATCTGGCCGGCCGCGTTGCGCTAGAACGCGCGATCGGGGAGCCGCTGGCGCAATGACTACCGGGCGGAGCCGTTGTCTGCTCGCAGCCGCGCTCGCTGCCGTAACGGCATTTCAGCTCGCCGGATGTGACCGCTCTTCGAGCAGCCGGGCAGCGGTCAACTCTACGCCGGCCATTGCCCGGCTGGTACGCCAGGACGGCTCGGCGGTGCTCGAGCTGGGGCCCGGGGGGCTTCCCGGAATGACCGTCGTTGGAGTGCGCAAGGTCGCTATCTCCGGCATTCTGGAAACCACGGGGCGGGTGACCTTCGATGAGCAGCGTGTTGCCTCGATCGTTTCCCGCGTTGCCGGACGCATCGAGCAGACACGGGCAGTGCAATGGGATTCGGTGCGGCGCGGAGAGCCGATCGTCAAGCTTTACAGTCCCGACTTCATGACCGCCGAGGCCGAATACCTGCAGGCACAGGAGACTCGCCGGGTGAGCGCCGCACCTGCGGTCGCGGGCGGACAACAGATCGCCGCTGCCATGGTCGAGGCCGCCCGGCGCAAGCTCGAGCTGCTCGGCATGGAGCCGGCCGACGTCGCGGCGCTGCGCGCGCCGAGTCCCACCGTATGGATGCGCGCGCCGATAAGCGGGACCGTGCTCAAGAACCAGGCCCGGGTCGGCATGGCGGTCAATCCTGGCGACGTGCTTTATCAGCTCGGCACGCTGGGCGACGTCTGGATCGTCGCGGACATTTACGAGGTGGACCTTGCGCGGGTTCACCTTGGGCAAACGATGGAAGCGGTGACCACGGCGTTTCCTGGAGAGGTGTTCCGCGGCGTGATTTCCCGTATCAGCCCCGATATCGACCCCAATACTCATACGCTCGAGATCCGATGCACGATCCGCAATCCCGGACTGAAGCTGAAGCCGCAGATGCTGGCGACCGTCCGGATAGTCACTTCGCCCAGCTATGCTTTGGTTGTTCCGCAGGAGGCGCTGGTCTTCGACACTGACGGATACTACGCGTACGTCAAAACCAGCCGGGGATTCGAGCGGCGCAGGGTCACCGTCGAGGCCTGGCACGAGCGCGGAGCGAGCCGGGTCCTATCGGGACTGAATGCCGGCGAACAGGTGGTGGCGGCGGAGTCACTCCAGGTCAACAGCCTGTGGCATCGAATGGCCGGCGGAAACTGGTAAGGGGCGATGCTGAAGGCTTTGATGGCGCTCGCGTTGCGCGAGCGGCCGGTAGTAATCGGCCTGGCAGTCGTATTGGTTCTGGCCGGCGTATATTCGTTTTCACAGCTCGACATCGAGGCGTATCCTGACCCGGTCCAGCCGATGGTGGAGGTTTTGACCCTGCCCGCCGGGCTCAGCGCCGAGGAGGTGGAGCAGCAGGTTACCGTGCCGCTCGAGTTCGGACTTGCCGGCATGCGCAATCTGGAGGCAATGAGGTCGATTTCGCTGTTCGGCCTGTCCGACATCCGATGCTACTTCACCTGGAGCAGCGATTACTACTGGGATCGCCACCAGACGATCGACCGGCTGGGTTTCGTGACCATGCCGCCGGGCGTGGCACCGGGAATTTCGCCGGAAAATCCGATCGGAGAAATCTATCGCTACGTAATAGACAGTCCCGACCATGATTTGATCAAGCAAAAGGTCGTGGAAGACTGGATAGTCGAGAAACAGCTCAAGACGGTCCCCGGGGTGCTCGACGTTAGCGGCTTCGGAGGACTCACCAAGCAGTATCATGTAGATGTCGATCCGGCAAAGCTCGTTTATTACAACATTCCATTGTCTTCGCTGATAACGGCGTTGCAGAATTCGAACCGCAACGCGGGCGGCAATTACCTGAGCGTCGGCGAACAGGCATTCGACGTCCGGGGCCTTGGGCTCATCCATTCGCTGTCCGACATCAGAAACGTAACGCTGGCGGTTTCCAAGGCAACCCCGATCCACGTAAGCGATGTTGCGGCTGTCAGCGTCGGCTACGCACCCCGCCTGGGCATCGTGGGCATGAACGATCGCGACGATATCGTCGAGGGGATCGTTCTGATGCGCAAGTACGGCAACACGGTCAAGACGCTGCGCGGAGTGGAAGCGAAGGTTCGATCGCTCAACGAGTCGGGCGCGCTGCCGCGCGGCTACCGGATCGAGCCCTATTACGATCGCAGCGGCCTGGTAAACACTACGATCCGCACCGTGATGGAAAACCTGACGGCGGGGATGGTGCTGGTGTTCCTGGTGCTTGTCTTCCTGCTGGGCAATATGCGTGCCGCCCTGATTGCCGCCGTCAATATCCCGCTGGCGCTATGCGGGGCGTTCGCCCTGATGTACGCCGGCGACACTCCCGCCAACCTGATTTCGCTGGGCGCCATCGATTTCGGCATCATTATAGATTCCACCGTCATCGTGATGGAGAACATCCACCGAGTGCTGGCCGCCCATCACGCCGGCGCACCGGGCTACAACGTCCGGGCGCGCATCCTGTCGGCGGCCCAGGAGGTTGGCGGTCCCATATTCTTTTCGACGCTCATCTTCGTCATCGCCTTTCTGCCCCTGTTCACCATGCGAGGCGTGGAGGGCGTGATCTTCGGGCCGATGTCCCACACCTACGCCTACGCGCTGGCGACGGCGATCCTGCTCGCCGTAACGCTTTCGCCGGTGCTGAGCTCCTTCGCCCTGCGTGGCGGGGTCGGCGAGCCTCATAACCCCGTATGGAATGCGGTGAGCCGCCTTTACCATCGGTTTTTCCAGATGGTCGTGCGGCGCTCGGCGCTGGCCGTCGCCATCATCGGCGCGGCGCTGGTCGTGGTGCTCTCGATGTTTTCGCGGGTGGGCGGACAGTTCATGCCGAAGCTGGAGGAGGGCAATATCTGGGCGCGCGCGACGCTGCCGCTGAGCGTATCGCTGGACCAGGCGGCGCTCATGGGCAACCGGATGCGCCGGGCGTTCAAGGCGTTTCCCGAAGTGAGCAATGTCGTGTCGCAGGTTGGCAGGCCGGATGACGGTACCGAGACAACCGGGTTTTTCAACATCGAATTCTCGGTGGACCTGAAACCCTTCGAGCAGTGGCCCTCGGGGCTCACGAAACCGGAGCTCGTGAGCCGCATCAACGCGCGCCTGACCCATGACTTTCCGGGAGTGAGTTTCGGGTACTCCCAGAACATCGAGGACAACGTCAACGAGGCGCTCTCAGGAGTCAAAGGCTCGAACTCGGTCAAGGTTTTCGGCCCTCACCTACGGCAGGACGAGCACATCGCCTACCAGGTGATGGATCTGCTGCGCCGCGTGCCTGGCATGACAGACGTCGCGGTTTATCGCTCGCTCGGACAGCCCAACGTGCTGATCCGGCCCAAGCGTGAGCAGTGTGCCCGCTACGGTCTTAACGTGGGCGATGTAACCGACGTGGTTCAGGCGGCGGTTGGCGGCGAGGCCGTGACCCAGGTGCTTCAGGGCGACCAGCGCTTCGACCTCGTGGTGCGCTGGCAGAAGCCGTATCGGACCAGTCTCGACGCCTTGCGCCGCATCCGGGTGAACTTGCCCGGCGGCGGCGAGGTGCCGCTGGCCCAGGTCGCCGACATCCGGACGGCCGGCGGCGCCTCGTTCGTCTACCGGGAAGACTTTCAGCGTTACGTGCCGTTGCGATTTGCCGTGCGCGGCCGCGATTTCCAGACCACCGTGAACGAAGCGCGCCAGTTGATTGCCCGCGAGATACGGCTGCCGCGCGGCGTGCGCCTGGAATGGGCGGGACAATTCGCCGAGTTGCGCCAGGCCAACCGCCGCCTGATGGTCGTGGTGCCCATCGCGCTGCTGCTCATCGCGGGCGTCCTTTACTGGGCGACCGCCTCGTTCATTGACACGTTCGTCATCCTGGCGCAGATCCCGGTTGCCTGCACCGGCGGCGTGCTTGCACTCCTGCTGACGGGCACGCCCTTCAGCGTTTCGGCAGCGGTGGGCTTCATCTCGATTTTCGGCATCGCCACGATGGACGGCATCCTGCTGAGCTTCTACATCC
>JAJYVB010000068.1:12893-13302 GCA_021792265.1 Deltaproteobacteria bacterium
GCTCTGGGAGGAGGGCCATGCTTTCGCCGAAGCGATCGTACTCGGCTCCGACCGCCGGTTGCGGGCTACGATGATGACTGACCTGGTCGACGCCCTGGGTCTGCTGCCGGCCGCGCTGTCGACCAAAATTGGCGCGCAGACCCAGCGTCCGCTGGCCATCGTGGTCATCGGCGGCGCGCTCGCAATTATGGTGCTGACGCGCCTGTTCCAGCCCGCCCTTATCCATCTCTGCCATCGCCGGATGCGCCGCGACGAAGCCGCCTCTGCTTGAGGCGGCTGCGGATCGGCGCTATTTCCGAAGAGATGGGGCCGGAACGCACGGGCGCTGACGCGCCAGGTTTGACGACCTCGGATTGCGCCGCTGCACTCGCCGCGGCCGGCGAGGCCGGCGAACAGGATCGCGCGCTTC
>JAJYVB010000370.1 GCA_021792265.1 Deltaproteobacteria bacterium
GTGGCTGGAATACTCAGTGCGGCGCAGCATACGCCGCTCGTATAGTTCCGGGTCGGCGACGATCTCCTCGATGCCACGCACCGGCGCGCACGGCACGCCCGCTTCGAGCATCGTCGCAACCATCTCGCCGCGGTCGTGGACGCTCGTCCACGCGCCGACCATGGCGTCGATTTCGTCGGCATGCTTCATGCGGTCCCTGTTGGTGGTAAAGCGCGGCTCATCGACCAGTTCGCTTCGGCCGATCACGCGCAAAAGCCTGCGCCAGTGTTCCAGCGTAAGGCAGAAGATGAGCAGTTCGCCGTCGCGCGCCGGATAGACGTTGCACGGGCAGGCGCCCAGATGGCGGTTGCCGAGCCTGTGCATCGGATGGCCTTCGAGAGCCGCCGCGACCGCAGTCGTCATTGCGGGAAGCGCCACGTCGAGCATCGCGACCTCGACCTTGCGGCCCCGTCCGGTTCGTTCCCGCGCAAAGAGCGCAGCCATAATAGCGGTTGCCAGATGGCTTCCCGTGCCCATATCGATGAACGTGGCAGGCGTCTTGACTCCCGGCCGGTCGGGAAAGCCGGTGGTCGTAACGAAACCGCAGGCCGCCTGGATGCAGGCGTCCATCGCTCCCAGCCGCTCCCATCGGCTGCCCGAGGCGTAACCTTTTGCCGAGGCATAGATCAGGCGTGGGAACCGGCCGCGCAAACGCTCGTAGTCGAGCTCCAGCGCCTCCATCACGCCGGCCAAGAAATTCTCGACCAGGACGTCGGCCCTATCGAGCATGCGCATCAGTATCTCGCGCCCGCGCGGATCCTTGAGGTTGAGCGTGATGGACTTCTTGTCCGCGTTCAGCATGAGGAAGGCATAGTTCGTTTCCGACGGCGGCTTGTAGAGATGGCGCAGACCTTCCCCCCGTCCCGGCGGCTCGACCTTGATCACCTCGGCCCCCATCGCCGCAAGCTGCAACGTACAGTACGGGGCTGCATAGATCTGCCCGAGATCGATGATACGAATTCCTTCAAGCTCCCGGCCCATCGATTCCTCCGCACCCCATGGGCTAGCGCAAAATGAAGTCCGCTGCTACGTCTGACCGCGCTGTCCCACCGTTCAGGAACCGGACGGGCGCGCCGACAGGTGGTTTTCACTCAGCTCCGCGCGCAAGCGGCGCAGCCAAATCTCATGAAAGCGTTCCAGGTCCCAAGCGCCCCAGGTTCCTTTTATCTCCACGCTCACGGCGCGAATCAACGAAAGCGCCCGTTCGATTTTCCCGACGGCACGCTCGCCCAGGGCTCGCCGCTGGCGCGGTTCGCCGCGGCGCGCTGCTATATACTCGGCGATTCCTTCGAGGGTCTGCCGGCTGAAGCGCCACAGTTGCCGCTCGGCTGCAGCCAGCGGGATACGCGCCCTTTGCCAGACGCGCTCGGCCGCCCGGGCGGCCTCGTCGAATTGCTCGAGCGTCGCGGCGCCGAGCGCGGGCGGCGCGCAGCCTGGCGCTTCGGCGATCTTCCAGGGGCGCATTACGTCGCCGTACCTGAGGACCGCCTGCGAAGCGCGCTCAATCGCCTCGTAGGCGCGGCGCATCTCGGCGGCACAGGCGCCGTAACGCTCGGCCGCGATATCGGCCGCGGCCTGCTCCGGTTCAAAGTCGGGCGAGCGGGCCGCGCGGGCGAACATTTCCAGGTTAAGCGGGTAAGCAAAGGCGCTGTAAGCGCCGAAAGTAAGACAGGAGATGCCGGCGATTCCCAGCGAACGATAGGCGCGCAGGTCACGAGCTATCACGCGCGGGCTCGCGAATCCCAGTCCACCGAACAGGATCGCGTCGCCGTAGTATTCGAAAACCTGCGCCCTGCCGCCGAAGAGGCCGAGGTAGCGGCGAAGTCCGTCGAAATAACGCCGATTGGTCCCGCACCGGGGATCGTCGATGGCGTGGCTGTAGCAGCGTTCGCGTGCCGCCCATTCCAGCCACACATTGGGCAGCGGGCGCATCGCCGGGTCGGGCTCCAGCGTGTCGTGGTAGGCGAGATACATGATCTTAAGTCCGGCCACTTCTTGTCCGATCTGCTCCGCGATCGCGTTTACCGCAGCGAGGTACTGAAGCTGGGGAGAGAGTTCCCGGCATCGCCCGCATCGGCACCAGCCTCCTTCGCGTAAGTCAGCGCCCCAAACGTGAAGGATTCCACCGTCGCGGTATTCGCCAACGTAAGCGAGCGCCCCGCGAGCGATGGCTGCGAGCGCATCGGGATTGGAGACACACAAGTTCCCGCGCGGCGCGCGGCTGCCGTCGTCTGCAGCGGCAAAATAGTCAGGATGCGTCTGGAAGAGATCGCGCGGCATCAGCAGCTCGAGGACGTGGCCGCCATATTCCGGCGCGATCGCCTGGCCTCGCAGTTGCACCCCAAGCTCGTCGATCCTCGCCCGGCTATCCTGCGCGTGGCGGATGAAAAAGAACCCGTTGAGGCCGCGCGCCGCCATCCAGGGAATGAACTTGCGGTCGTGTTCCAGATGCAGCGCAAGACGCTGCGGCAAGTCGTAATGCCACATCATGATGTCGGAGGCGATGGCACGCCGGGCAAAGGCGGGCTCGACCCGGCATCCGGAAACCAACGCAAG
>JAJYVB010000069.1 GCA_021792265.1 Deltaproteobacteria bacterium
TGCCGGCCAGAGGCCGCAGCGCTCTGCAATTGAGTCTGGCGGGGCCGATGGGATTTGAACCCACGACTTCCGACGTGACAGGCCGGCGTTCTAACCGGGCTGAACTACGACCCCACCAAACCTTCTTTTTTGACAGTTTTGGGGCGCCGTCGCAACCGGCCAAATGCGGCAGCTGATTGCAGCGCCTGCCGGACTCTGCTCGCGGTCAAGCGCCGGGCTTGCCGCGTCGTTAGAGCTTTTCTATTCTGCCAAGTCAGCCGTTGGAGACTTGATCCAGCCGGCGCGATAGCTCGCGCAGGCGGCTTGAACTACCGACTATGTGGATCGTTCGCCTTTCCCTACGTAGGCCTCTTTCGGTCCTGGTGATGGCGTTCCTGATGCTGGTGTTAGGGGCGCTCTCCTTCACCCGGATGAACGCCGACATATTCCCGGCGATCGACCTGCCGGTGGTTTACGTGCTCTGGAGCTACCCGGGTCTTTCGGCGTTCGACATGGAACGCCGCGTCGTCATTATAGCCGAGCGTACCTATTCCACCACCGTCAACGGGATCGAGCACATGGAATCCGAGTCGATCGATGGGCTCGGCATGATGAAGATCTACTTTCACCCGGGGAAGACGGTCGCCGGAGGCATCGCGCAGATAAGCGCCAACTCCGAGGGTTTGCTCAGGTTTTTTCCCCCCGGCATGACGGCGCCGCTCATGATAGACTACAACGCGGCGAACGTACCGGTCGCCCAACTCAACATCTACAGCGAAAGCCTGCCGGTCGAAGAACTGTTCGACTACGGCCTGAACTTCATCCGCGTCAGGCTCTTCACGATCGAGGGCCTTTCCACCCCGGCGCCTTTCGGCGGTATGCAGAAGGCGGTAATGGTCAACCTTCACCCGGCCGAACTTTACGCCAATGGACTGTCGCCCCAGGACATCAACAATGCCCTCAACAACGGCAATGTGATCATCCCGGCAGGGACAGCCAAAATTGGCGACCGCGAGTACAATGTCGAGCTTAACGGGAGTCCGTTTAAGTTCGAGGCATTGAACCGTCTCCCGGTCAAAGTCGTGCGTGGCACGCCGGTTTTCCTGGGGGACGTTGCCCCGGTCACTTACACTCATCAGGTGCAGACCAACGTGGTGCGGGTCGACGGCCGGCCGGCGACATACCTGATGATTCTCAAGCACGCGGCGGCCTCCACGCTCGCGGTCGTGGACCAGGTCAAGCGCCTGATACCTGAAATCCTTGCGACAGCGCCCAAGGGGCTAAAGATGTCGCTTGCGTTCGACCAGTCGCGTTTCGTGCGGGCGTCGCTTTGGGAGGTGGTGAGAGAAGCGGCCCTGGCCGCAGGACTGGTCGCACTAATGGTGCTGGTTTTTCTGGGCTCGCCGCGCAGCATGCTGATCGTAATCGCCTCGATACCGCTCTCAATTTTGACCGCGATTATTGGCCTGAAACTCTCGGGCCAGACGATCAACACGATGACACTGGGCGGTCTGGCGCTGGCGGTGGGGATGCTGGTGGATGACGCCACGGTCGCCGTCGAAAACATCCACCGCAACCACGTCATGGGCAAGCCGCTGATGCTCGCTATCCTTGACGGGTCGCGCCAGATTGCAGCGCCGGCCTTTGTCGGAACACTCGCCATCTGCCTGGTGTTTTTCCCGGTAGTTTTGCTTTACGGAGTGGCGCGCTTTCTCTTTGAGCCACTGGCCTTCGCCGTGGTCTACGCAATGCTCACCTCGTACCTGCTTTCGCGCACGCTGGTCCCGGTGATGACCCGTTATTTATGGCCGGAGCTCGTCGATTCGCAGGCTACCGGCTTCTGGCCGCGTTTTTCGCGCGCCTTCGAGCGCCGTTTCGACGCCTTCAAAGATCGCTACCGCAGCGCTCTCGGCAAATTCATCACCCATCGCCGTTTCACGCTTAGCTGCGTCGCGCTTGCCGTCGTGGCCTCGGCATTCCTGGCCAAGGTGGTCGGCGAGAACTTCTTCCCCACGGTCGATGCGGGAATGATGGAGCTGCACGTGCGCGCGCCGACCGGTATGCGGTTGGAGAGCACCGAGCAACTTGTCGATGCGGTCGAGCGCGCCATCCGCACGGTGGTTCCCGCCCGCCGCCTGGAGTCGATAAGCGACAACATCGGGCTGCCGATCTTTTACAACCTCTCTTTCTACAACACCGACGCCATCGGCCCGCAGGACGCCGATGTTCTGGTTGCCCTCAAGCCCGGGCGCCGTCCGACGGCCTTTTTCCAGGAGCGGATTCGCGCGGTTATGCGGCGGAAGTTTCCAGAGCTCTCGGTTTACTTCGAGGCGGCTGACATCGTCAGTCAGGTTTTGAACTTCGGCCTGTCGGCGCCTATCGACGCCCAGGTCTCGGGCACCAGCCTGAGTTCCGACTACAGGATTGCCGTGCAGTTGCGCAGCCTGATGGCGAAGATTCCGGGCATCACCGACCTCAGAATTGCCGAGCGTCTCGACTACCCGACGCTGCGCGTGCGCGTGGATCGTGCCAAGGCGCTGGAGCTGGGCGTGACCCAGCGCCAGGTGGCTTCAAGCCTCCTCACCTCGCTGGCCACGAACACCCTGCTTGAGCCAACCTACTGGCTCGACCCCAGAAACGGCGTCAACTATGGCGTGCTTGCACAAACGCCCCAGCACCTGGTGAGTTCGGTCGGCGCGTTGGCGAATACTCCCCTTACCGGCCCCGACGCATTGCCGGGAAGTCCGGCGCCGGATAACGCTGCGCAATTCCTCTCCAACGTTGCCACGATCAGGCACGACATCGAACCGGCCGTGATCGACCACTACAACGTGCAGCGCGTTATCGACGTCAATGCCGCTGTTTACGGCCGCGACCTGGGCGGCGCCTCGTCAGCCGTTCAGCGCGCAATCGGCAAACTTGGAGCTCTGCCGGCCGGCACCCGGATTGCCATTCGGGGCCAGAGTCAGGCGATGCGCGAGTCGTTTCGCAGCCTTGCCCAGGGGCTGGTTTTGGCGGTTGTCCTGGTCTACCTGCTGATGGTGTCTAATTTTCAGTCGTGGTTCGAACCGTTTGCTATTTTGATGGCTGTACCGGGCGCCCTGGCAGGTGCACTTTGGATGCTGGTGCTTACCGGGACTACGATCAATGTTGAATCATTGATGGGGATGGTGATGGCGGTCGGAGTGGGCGTAGCAAACGGCAACCTGGTTATCATGTTCGCCAACGAATTGCGCGAGGAGGGCTACAGCTCGGTTGCTGCAGCAATCGAGGCGGCGCGCACGCGGCTTCGGCCGGTGATAATGACGGCTCTTGCGATGATCCTGGGGATGCTGCCGATGGCGCTCGCGTTGGGTCAGGGGTCGGAGCAGAACGCGCCCTTGGGTAGAGCCGTTATCGGTGGCCTGCTCGCGGCTACGTTCATGACGCTGTTCGTCGTGCCTGCGGTCTACGCGATGGCCAGCCGGCACCTCATTGGCAAGCGTGAGCGTGATGCGGAGCTTGAAGCGATAAGTTTGCCTGGCGCCTGAGGTAGGGCGGAATTTTAAAGTGAACGACGCTGAGGACCCGAAAAATTACGTAGTGGGCCGTCCCGGCCGATTTTTTTTCGTGGGATGGGCGGTGGCGGCTGCCGCCGCAGTCGCCGCAACCGCTGGCCTGGTACTGGCCCACGGCGTCTGGATCGAACGGCAGACGGCGCTGCTTAGCCAGCAGGCTGCTCGCGGGCGCCACGTTCTGGTGAGGCCGGTGCTTGTCGCCCCCAAAAGCCGCGCGATCGAGATCCCGGCAAGCGTGCATGGCTACGTCGAGACCCCCGTGTACGCCAAGGTGTCGGGATACCTGAAACGCATCTTTGTCGACAAGGGGGACCGGGTGCGGAGCGGCCAGAAGATCGCGATTCTGGAATCGCCCGAGATCGATCAGCAGGTCGCTGACGCGAAAGCCAATTACGGAATTGCGGCACTGACCGATAGCCGTAATCAGAAACTGCGGCGCGCTGGGGTTGTCGCGCAGCAGGTGGCTGACGATTCGCACGCGGCTATGCTGCAGGCCAAGGCGACCTACCAGCGCATGCTGGCTATGCAGGCCTACGAGGTGATTCGCGCGCCGTTCGACGCTGTGGTGACGGCACGCTACGTTGACCCCGGCGCGCTCATCCCGCAAGTGACCACGCCCGCGGCCGCAAGCGCTCCGGTTGTATCGTTGGCTACGCTTAGCCCGCTTCGGGTTTATGCCTATGTTCCCCAGAGTGCCGCGCCGTTCGTCCGCGACGGCGATCCGGCTGTGATCACGGTAAACGAATATCCGAGGCGTGAGTTTGTCGGCCACGTAACGCGCCATCCCAAGGCACTGGACGCCGCTACGCGCACGATGCTTGTCGAGGTCGACCTGCCCAACAGCGACCGGGCGCTCTACCCGGGGATGTACGCGCTGGCAAAATTCCGGATTCCGATGAGGCCCGGGGTACCGTTGGTCCCCGATGACGCTTTGGTCTTCCGGGCCGACAAGGTGTTCGTTCCGGTAGTGCGTGAAAACCGCCTGCATCTGGTCGAGGTCAGACTCGGTTACGACAACGGCAGCGCGGTCGAGATTACCAAGGGCGTGACGGAACACGACATGGTCGCTATCGACGTTGGCCAGGCAGCGCGAGACGGCGAGCCGGTGCGGCCCGTCGTCCTGAAAGGCCCGCGTTAGCTGCCTCATGTCCACCGGCAGTCGAAGGGCCGTCCCTTGGGTGCCGCGTTTCAGGGTCGTTCCCTGTGCGGCACAATGCTTGTCGCCCGAGGGGGAGCGGGTTATAGTCTGCCGCGTCAAAACCGGGGACTGGCAAACGCCATGACCAAGCGGACCATCTTTGACGAGAACCTCGAGCGAAATCCAGCCAACTACGAGCCGCTCACCCCGCTCAGCTTCCTCGAGCGGACGGCGGGCGTTTACCCGGGGCGTACAGCCGTCATTTACGGCGACCGCCGCTACACCTGGGCGCAGGTAAACGAGCGCTGCAAGCGGCTCGCCAGCGCACTACGTCGCCGTGGCGTGAGCCGGGGCGACACCGTGTCGATTATCGCCTCGAATACGCCCGAGCTTCTGGAAGCGCATCTGGGCCTCTCTATGACCGGAGCGGTCCTGAACTCGATCAACGTTCGCCTCGACGTTGCGACGGTTAATTACATCCTCAAGCACGGTGAGGCCAAGGTCCTGGTAACCGACCGGCAGTATTCCAACACCGCGAAACGGGCGTTAGAGGGACTGCGCCCAAAACCGTTGGTGGTCGATATCGACGACCGCTCGATTACGGACGGTGAGCTTATCGGCGAACTGGATTACGAGGGGTTGCTAAAGGAGGGCGATCCGGACTTCAAAGCCCCACGCCTGGAAGACGAGTGGGACGCGGTCACGCTCAACTACACCTCCGGCACGACGGCCGACCCCAAGGGCGTGGTCTGCTCCCATCGCGGCGTTTACCTGAACGCTCTGGGCAACGTCATGCTGGCCGGCATGACGCTGCATCCCATCTACCTCTGGACCCTGCCGATGTTTCATGCCAACGGATGGTGTTTTCCGTGGACCGTGACGGTTCTCGGCGGGACGCACGTATGCCTGCGCAGAGTGGAGCCAGGTCCCATCTTCGATCTGCTTGTCGAGCACGGAGTGACCCACCTGTGCGGCGCGCCGGTCGTGTTGAACATGCTGATCAATGCAACCGAGCATGAGCGCAAACCCTTACCGCGCCGGGTGACGATGGTAACGGCCGGATCGGCCCCTCCGGCGGCGGTGCTCGCGGGTATGGAGCGTCTCGGATTCGAAGTCGTGCACGGTTATGGACTAACCGAGACCTACGGAGCGAGCGTGGTTTC
This sequence comes from Deltaproteobacteria bacterium, assembly GCA_021792265.1. Classification (GTDB taxonomy): domain Bacteria; phylum Desulfobacterota; class Binatia; order Binatales; family Binataceae; genus JAJYVB01. The sequence goes on from JAJYVB010000069.1 coordinate 5,838, forward strand.
GGCGTGGAAGTCCGAGTGGGACGGTTTGCCGCTGCAGGAGCGTGCCCGGCTCAAGGCGCGCCAAGGGGTGAAAACCGTGGTCGAGGCCGGCGCGATGGTAGCTGACCCGGAAACGCTCGAGCCGGTTGTGCCCGACGGCAAGACGCCGGGCGAGATCCTTCTGCGCGGCAACATCATGATGAAGGGCTATCTAAAGAACCCGGCCGCGACCAAGGAAGCGTTTCGGGGCGGATGGTTTCATTCCGGCGATGTTGGCGTGATGCATCCGGATGGGTACCTCGAAGTTACCGACCGCTCCAAAGACATTGTGATCTCGGGTGGCGAGAACATCTCGAGCGTCGAGGTCGAAAACACGCTTTACGGTCATCCTGCGGTGCTCGAAGCGGCGGTCGTGGCCCGGCCGGATCCGAAATGGGGTGAGGCGCCCTGCGCGTTCGTTACGCTGAAGCCAGGGGCAAACGTCGGGGCGGAGGAGTTAATTGCCTTTTGCCGCGAACGTCTGGCCGGTTTTAAGGTGCCGCGCACGGTGGTCTTCAGCGAGCTTCCTAAGACCGCTACCGGGAAAGTTCAGAAGTTCGTCTTGCGGGAGAGGGCACGCACGCTTTCCGAAAAAGAAACGGCGGGCGGCTAGACCCTAACGAGAAATGGATCGGACATCGGCCCGCGCGACGCCGCGGCAGTAACCCGACGCAGCTCGTTTAACCACTATTACTGAGGGACTATCGCATGATAGAGCGGAAAAAACGCAAGGGAGTCACAATGTCCGTGGCCGATGCCGCCAGGCAGATCGAGGACGGCATGACGATCGCCGTCGGCGGCTTCGGCTCTGACAATCACCCTATGGCGGTCGTACGGGAGATCGTAAAGAACGGGGTCAAGGGGCTGACGCTAATCGGAGCAGCTACTGGTGGCCTCGATCTCGACCTGCTCATTGGTGCCGGGTGCGTGAAGAAACTCATCGCTCCCTACGTCGGCCAGGAGCTGCTCTGCCCGATCGGCCACAACCTGCGCAAAGCGGCCGAGAACAAAGAACTCAATATCTGGGAGTGCAGCGAATACACGCTTTACGCAGCTCTATTCGCCGGTGCTGCGGGACAGGACTTTACGGCCTGGCGCGGAGGGGTCGGCAGCAGTATCCCCGACCTCAATCCCGACATGAAGCTGTTTACCGACCCGATTGGGGGTAAGAAACAGTATCTGGCGATTCCTGCGCTCAGGGCCGACTGGTCGATAATCCATGTTGGATGGTCGGACCAGTATGGCAACGGCCAGCACTTTGGCGCGCCCTTTGGCGACCGCTGGCTGGCGCGTGCGGCAGATAGGATCATGCTCGTGACCGAGCGCGTAGTTCCCAACGCGCTCATCCGCAAGAACCCGTTCATGACGTCGATCTCGTACGCCGATTGCGTGGTCGAAGCGCCTTACGGTTCCCATCCGTTTGGCGCCCACGGCTTCTACAGCGAGGACCTCGACCACCTGCGCGAGTACGTGGCTGCGGCCGAGGCTAACCGCAAGGGTGACACCGAACGCTGGCGCGCGTACCTTAACCGCTACGTTTTCGAGCCCGCCGATCACGTAGCATACCTGGAGCGGATTGGCCTTCGAAAACTGCTGGGCCTTTACACCCCGCCCGCCGTGACCTGGTAGTGGCAACCGGAAGGAGCGTGCGAAGATGAGCGATTACACCTGGAAAGAGATGATGGCGGTGCTGTTCGCCCGCGAGATCAAGGATGGCGACCGGATTACGGCAGGTGCTCACACCGAGATTTTTTTCGCCGCGACCATGATGGCGCAGAAGACTCACGCGCCTAACGTCAAGCTCCAGCTTGGCGGCACCTGCTTCCTGTGCAACGTAACCGATCAGGAAATCGACGAACTTCCGGTTTCCTCGACCAGCTATAGTCTGCTGAAGTACGCGGAGACCGTTCACGACCATCCCGAAACCTTCCTCTTCTACTGCCCGCCGGGACGCGAAAAGTATTACGAGGAAGGAAGTCCCTACCGGAATACGAACCACTTCTGGTTCGCCGACAAATTTTTCGTCGGCGGTATTCAGGTCGACAAGTACGGCAACGCCAACATGATTGGCCTCGGCAAGCCGGGCAACATTACCTTTCGTGGTCCGGGCAGTATCGGCATCAACGATATCGCCAACTCGGTGCGCGACGCCTATGTCTTTCTCACTGCGCACGACCGCCGCCGCCTGGTCGAGAAGGTGGATTTCGTCTCCTTTCCCGGCAAGAAGATTTCCAGGGAAGTGGGTTTCCTCAGCAAGGGGCCCAAATGGATTGTAACGCCCAAGGCGATCTTCGATTTCGACCCGGCTGACGATGCGGCGCGGCTGAAGGCGCTTTTCCCGGGCGTGTCGCTGGATGAAGTAAAGGCAAATACCGGCTTCGACGTCCGCGCGGGTGCCAAGGTCGAGGTAATCGACCCGCCCAACAGGGACGAACTAGAGATTCTGCGCAGCGAAATCGACCGCACGGGCCTGCTGCGTCGCTGACGCCGCTGTCCAACCAGCGGTTCAGAGTGCCGACGCAAAGACGCTCCGGCCCCGGTTCGCAGGCGGGGTGCGCGACGGTGCCACGTGCGCGGCTCCGCCAGGGCACGGTATCCGGCGCAGACCGCATAGGTTAAAGAGATCACGCTTTAGCGGGAACCTACAAGCACGTGCGGCGTGTGGCTCGATATGCTCCGCATAGCTTGGCCGGCGACAGCCGGGGTGCAATTGCGTTAGGATGAATTGTTCACCCGCAAGGCGATAGGTCGGCGCCTTGGAGAATCAGCAGCGCATCTGGACTTCGGGTTACCCAAGGGCCAGCAGTTTGAGCGTGTCAGAACCGGCATGAATGTTCGGGTCCAGGTCAAAAATACATTGAGGCCGCCCGATGCGCTTCGTCCGACCGTTTCGGGTAAAATGAAGCTCGGTGAAGTCGTGGGTCCTGTGGCCGGATCTTCGGCATGAACCGTGCGGTACGTTCGGCAAGCTATTCTAATGTTTCTGACCGTTGCGTTGGCGGTGGCGTCGGAGTCCTGCGCGACTACCGGCAGTGCTCCAGTGCAGGCGGTCGCGGCGTCGCCCGTCACTTCGCAGCCGGCTCCGCAACCACCGGCTGCGAAGGTGTCGGACCAGCTACCCGGGTTGCCACCCGATCCCGCTTCGCAGGCTCGGGTGCTTACCGATTACTTCAAGACCCATAAATTGCCGCTGGTGGCCGCCACGGTCGCTAAGGACAAGGCTGGTCCTCAGGTAGTCCTTTACGGTTTTGTCGGCACTCCCCTGGGCAAGACGAACGCCGAGAACTATGCGAAGCGGTTTTTCCACGACCCTAGCGTGGTCGTCTTGAATCGCATCATTGTGCGGCCTGAACTTTTGGCCACGACCGGGCCTGGGGAAGGCTCGGGGAGTTCGATGGCAGGGGGAAGCGGCAGCGCAGGCAGTGGCACTTTTAGCGAGATCGCAAACCATCAAAGCCGTCCCGCGCCCGATCAATCAGAGGACTACCTGTCTTATCAAGGCGGGCAGCCGCCGTCAGGGCAGCAATCGACGTCCAATTGGTTAAACAACCTGCTCCCGTTGCTTATGATGGGACTGATGTTCATCCCGTAGAACCGTCAGGGTGCGTCGTTCCACGAGTTGCCTGATGGGCCAGCAATACTTGAACGCGTTAACGGACAAAACAAGGAGGACCCCATGAAGACTTCGCGTCGTTTCCTGGCACCGGCTCTGGCGGCGTCATTCCTGGCATGCGTTACGATGGCCGGTTCCGGCTTATCGATGGCGGCCGGAACGGCCGCGCAGTCCAAAGCCGCACCATCAGGCTCAACGGCTTCGCCTTCGAGCCTCGTTGTTGTGCAAGAGGACGTTCTCATTCCACTCATCGATCAGCCCGAGCAGCACTTTCACCGGGCTCAAAAATACTTCGAGCGCGGCGACCGCAAGGACGCTGCCGCCGAGATGCGCGCTGGCGCGGCTCTTGTGGAGCTGGAGGCCGGCCGACATAACGCGCATAACAAGCATGGCCTGGACAAGGCGGCAAAAAACCTGAATCAGCTGGCAGCGCAGGTCGAAAGCGGCAAGGTCAAGTCGGAAAAGCCGTTGCGCCAGGCTTTCGCCGAAGCGGACCTGGCGCTGGCGCGTCACTACCACGAAATGGCCGAAGCGGCGCTCGGTCACAACGACAAAAATACCGGGCACTGGCTGCGGGGCGCCGCCGATTCCATTTCGGACGCGGCCAAATGGTCCCGGCATAAACTGGCCTCTGGAGCAAAGGCGAGCGTGGACGGCGCGCGTTCGCTGGGTGCCAAAATTGAGGGCGGCGCAAAATGGACGGTCGACGAAGCGCGTCAAAAAGCCAACGCGCTGGGCAGCGAGATCGAATCGCTGGCGGGTGGTGAAACGAGTACGGCAAGTGCGCCGTCCAACAATAAGTAGCTGAACGTTATTGACGAGCCTCGCGGCTCTTGGCGGGGTGCTGAGAAACGGGGATCCATGGGCAGATGGACGCGGTGAAATTCAGCACCCTGCGAAAAGATGGCTCCCTTCCTTAATCCTCTCTCCCTTTGGGAGAGACAAGAGTGAGGGAGCAGGCTGCGGAAAAAGGTTTTCCGCAGCCTGTTAGACAGCCAGGTGGCAGATCGTGAGCAGGATCGCTTCGCTTCACGGCCGGCACAGCATTGGTTGTTCGACCAGTGAGACTCAGGCGCGGGTGTTCCTGCGCCCGCTGGCGTGGCTAGCATTGTGTCTGGCACTTGCCGGATGCTCGCTGGCAGGGCTGGGCCAGCCTACGCCCGGGCAGCGGGCGCAATATGTCGAACCGATGCTTTCAGCCGCGGGCTTCCGGATGGTCCCGGCTGATTCGCCTGAAAAAAAGCAGCATCTGTCAACGCTGCCCGCGCTCAAAGTCAACTACTATGTTGGCAAAGACGGCAACCTGCGATACTGGTTCGCCGACCCCAAGTACTGCCAGTGTCTATACCTGGGCGACGCGGCGGCGTATCAAAAGTACGAGAACCTGCGGGTTCAAGCGCGGGAGGCGCACCAGGAGCAGGAAGCGGCGCAGGAGAATTATGAGGCCTCCCAGCAAATGCAGATGAACATGATGGACCCGTTCATGGGAGGCTTCGGCTTTGGTCCTGGGATCGGCTTTGGCTTTTGAGCCGTTCCCGATGCAAGCGATCGAATCGGCAGGTGGCAGGGTGTTCAGAGACTGGCGCTCTTCCAAGGCGGGCGCCCCGCCGGATTGCTCGCTAGGACTGCTGCTATGAACGAACCAACGATTGTCTGTCCCAATTGCGGGAGCGAGATCCGGCTTACGGAATCCCTGGCCAAGCCTTTGCTTGAAGCCACCCGGGAAGACTACGAAAGGCGGCTGGCGCAAAAGGACGCTGACATAAAAAAACGCGAAGAGGTGATAAGCGAGCGTGAGGCGGTGCTCGCCAGCGAAAAGGAATCAATCGAGGACCGGATCGCGCTGCGCGTCAGTGAGGAGTGCGACAAAATCGCAGCCGACGAGGCACGCAAGGCGAAGCAGGCACTCGCAATCGACCTCGATCAGAAGAGCAAGGAGATTGCCGAACTTCAGGATGTTCTAAAGCAGCGCGACGAAAGGCTTCGCGAGGCGCAGCAAGCCCAGGCCGATATCCTGCGCAAACAACGCGAACTGGACGACGCCCGGCGGGAGCTCGATCTTACGATTGAGAAACGCGTGGATGAGGTGCTCACCGCAACGCGCCAGCAGGCGCGCAAGGAAGCCGAAGAGGAATCGCGGCTGAAAGTGGCCGAGAAGGAACAGACCATCGCTTCGATGCAGAAGCAGATCGATGAGCTAAAGCGCAAGGCCGAGCAGGGCTCTCAGCAGCTTCAAGGCGAGGTTCAGGAGCTCGAACTCGAAGCGCTGCTAGCCGCGCGATTTCCGGCCGACACGATCGAGCCGGTACCAAAAGGCGAGCACGGCGGCGACATCTTACAGCGGGTGGTCGGACCGCTCGGGCAGGCCTGCGGAACGATCCTTTGGGAATCCAAGCGCACGAGGAACTGGAGCGACGGCTGGCTCGCGAAACTTCGCGACGATCAACGCACGGCAAAGGCGGAAATTGCGGTTATCGTGAGCCGCGCCCTGCCCAGGGAGATCGAAAGCTTTGACCTGATCCAGGGTATTTGGGTCGTTCATCCGCGTCTCGCCATCCCGGTCGCAACGGTTCTTCGCACTTCGCTCGTTGAACTTGCACAGGCGCGCCAGGCGTCAGACGGCCAGCAGACCAAGATGGAACTGGTGTACCAATACCTGACCGGCCCGCGCTTCCGGCAGCGCGTACAGGCGATTGTCGAAGCGTTTTCCACGATGCAGGAGGACCTCGAGCGCGAGAAAAGGGCCATCACGAAGCAGTGGTCAAAGCGAGAGGAGCAGCTCAAACACGTAATGGAGGCGACGGTCGGCATGTACGGCGATCTGCAGGGGATAGCCGGCAGAACGCTCCAGGAAATCGAGGGCCTCGAAATAAAGGCGCTTGGAGCTCCCGATGACGAGGTCGTTAGTCCGGCGGCTCGCGCCGAAAAGGGGCAAGTCTAAAGGGTTTCTCACGCCGCATAGCGGGCGGCCTGAGGCACGGCTTGTTCAGGACGGCTCGAAGCGTTACGGCCGGCCGTGTTATCATCGGCCGTGTGATCTTCGCTCCGTTCCTGTTCATCTACATAGTTTGCTTCTTCTTCCTGCTCGCCTTTCTTTTCGTACTGGTCCAGATCGGGATTATCAGTTACGCCTTTCAGGCGTTGGGACTTCCGCCTGGTCTGGCTTTCGCGGCGCTGGTTGTGAGCCTCATCGGAAGCTACGCGAACGTGCCGGTGTCGCGGATTGAGAGCAGCACCGTACACCCGTTGGACGTCGTTGGCAGCTTTGGCGTGCGTTATCGCCTGCCGCGGCACCTGTATCGCGGCTATACGACCATAGCTATCAACCTTGGAGGAGCGGTTGTCCCGGTTTTGGTCTCGGCCTACGTCCTGGCGCGTTTCCCGGAGGCGATCATCGGGGCGCTGTTCGGTACCGTAATTGTCACCCTCGTGGTTCATCGTTTTGCCCGCGCGGTACCGGGGCTGGGAATCGCGACGCCGATGCTCATCCCGCCGATAGTGGCGGCGCTGGCGGGTTACCTGCTGGGCGGACCTCATTGTGTCGGCGTGGTTGCCTACGTCAGCGGTGTGATGGGGACGCTCATCGGTGCAGACCTGATGAACCTCAGCAAGATAGCCGACCTGGGCGCGCCGGTGGCCGCCATCGGAGGAGCAGGAACCTTCGATGGCATCTTCCTAACGGGAATCGTTGCCGTACTGCTCTCCTGAGCTAGTGTGGCGTCCCATTAATAAGTTTACAGATGCGCTGTAGCTTCTCGAAAATCGAATCGGCCGTGGCGGTCCAGATGAAGGGCCGTTTATGAGCGTTGTAATGAGCGACGTAGC
>JAJYVB010000371.1 GCA_021792265.1 Deltaproteobacteria bacterium
AGGCCGGATGACTGACCAGCGCGAGCACCTGCCCGTTGTTGGGATTCAGCGCCACGACCGCGCCAGCTCGGTCGCCAAGCGCCTGCTCGGCCGCCTGTTGCAGGTCGAGATCTATCGTCAGGACTACGCTCGCACCGGGCTGATCTGGGATCTCGCGCAGCATCCTGAGCCGCCGCCCCAAGGCGTCGACCTCGACCTCCTGGCCACCAGCCTTGCCGCGCAGGTAGGCTTCCCATCGTCTTTCGAGCCCGGCCTTGCCGATCTCGTCACCCATGTGGTAGGCGGACAGCCGCTCCAGCTCACGTTTGTTCACCTCGCCAACGTAGCCCAGCAAATGGGCCGCGACGGTGCCGTAAAGGTAATGGCGCCGCGGCTCAACCCGTAGCGTCACCCCGGGAAGCTTGAGTTGATGGGTTTCGATGGCGACGACTTGCGGCCATTTGAGGCTCTCGGCGAGGATCACCGGTTCGAAGGCCGGCCGCCCGTCGCGCTCGGCCTGCCCGAGGCGGCGTGCAGCGCCATCGTCGCCGATGTAACGCTCAAGGCGCGCCACGGTAACCGCGGGATGCCTGGTATCTTCAGGCACGATCTCCGCGGCGAAGCCGGGCACCGTATCGACCAGCGGCCGGTGACGCCGGTCGAAGACCAGGCCGCGCGGTGCTGGCAGGCGCCGAATCCGGATCCGGTTTCGATCCGCAAGTTCGGCCATTTCGCGATGCTTGATGACCTGCAGGTAGTAGAGCCGCGCAAGCGCCAGCGCGAGTGTCACGGCCATCAGCGCGAGCAGCACGCCGATACGCGACTCGAGCGGCGGTACAGGCAAATCCTTGCGCGATTGGCGAAACGTCGCCACTCTTCTTCAATTCTAACTATTCCCGCTGGCCCTTGACAGGTAGCCCTATCCCACGCTTGAGGTGCCGCAGCAGGGCGAACACCGCTGGCGCCAGCGCCATGGTGAGCGCTGCCTGCCACAGTATCTGCGGCATTACCGTACCTGCGCGGGTAAAGGCGCCCAGGCCCGAACTCATCAAGAGGTCTGCAAGATCGCGCACGACAACGGCGCCAAAGACCAGCGCGAGCGCGACTGCGGCGTTGATAGTAATGAGCCAGCGGGAGACCTCGTAGGCAAGCACGAACACTCCCGTCAGCGCGAGCGCGTTCATTCCCAGGGTCGCGCCTGAAAGCGCGTCGGTTGCGTAACCGATCGCAAAGGCGATAACGGGCGCGGCAAGTTCGTGATGCCGAAGGCCGAGGTCGACGGCTAGGATTAAAACCAGGTCGGGCACCATCAGGTGCCAACCGAGCCATCCCCCGACCTCGCTTTGCAGGGCAAGGGCCACTAGCGCCGCCGGAACGAAGAGCGCGGCAAGCCGCACCTTGGCCTCAGCCTCGACGGTCGGGTGGCAGGCGCGGGGCCTCCGTACCCACCACCAGCACCTGTTCGAGGCGGTCAAGACGCGCCGTCGGCTTTACCTGGACCTCGAGAAACAGGCCGGGACCCTCGCGCGCCACGCTCGCAACGCTGCCGACCAGGAGCTTGCCAGGATAGATTCCGTCCTGCCCCGAGGTAATCAGCGTATCGCCGACGCGCACGTCAGCGGAGCGCCCGACGTACTTCAGCGCCACCTGCCCGCTCAGCGTGCCGGTCACCAGGCCGCGCGTACGGCTGCGTTCGTCAATCGCCTCCAGCGCCGAGTTATAGTCGTTGATCAGCATCACCCGTGCCGCTTTCGAACCCGCCGCAATGACCCTGCCAACCACACCTTCCGTGGACAGGACCGCCATCCCTGCCCGCACCCCGTTGGCCGACCCCTGGTCGATGATGATGGTGCGGCCCAGCCCGGTCGCGTCCCCGCCGATCACCCGCGCGCCTATGGCATTGAGGCCCAGTACGCTCTTGAGCCCTAGCAGCGCGTGCAAGCGGCGGTTCTCCGCTTCGAGCTCAGCAATTCGGACCTGCTCGCTGCGAAGGCGCGCCAGTTCGCCTTGTAGCCGCTCGTTTTCGCGCTGTACCCCCACCAGCCCTATGTAATGACGCCAGAGAGCTCGCGTGATGTCGCCAAACCGCGTTGCCGCCATCTCGACCGGTGCCGTCGCATCCAGTACTGCCCGAGCTGGAAGCGCCGCCAGGCTGCGCTGACCCACGCTGCTCGCAATCATATGAGCCGACAACACGGCGAGCACTCCGCTTGCGATTAGCACGCGGTTTCGCCCAACGAATGAGCTTTTTGTTTTCCTGGCCCCCGAAACGGGACCCATTGTTCGAAAGCCTACGGATCTTCCGCGCTACTCGACCGTCACGTCGCGAAGCAGCGACAGTTCGTCGAGCGCCTTCCCCGCTCCCATCACCACCGCCGTCAACGGGTCCTCGGCGAGTGCCACCGGAAGACCGGTTTCCTCGCGCAGGAGCACGTCGAGGTTCCTCAGCAACGCCCCGCCGCCGGCGAGCACGATGCCCTTGTCCACGATGTCCGAAGCCAACTCGGGCGGCGTTCGCTCGAGCGCGATGCGCACCGACTCGACCACCTGATGGACCGGTTCCATCAGCGCCTCGCGGATCTCCTCGTCTGTGATTTCAATTAT
>JAJYVB010000372.1 GCA_021792265.1 Deltaproteobacteria bacterium
GGCGTCAAAATCTCGAATTTCGCCGAACCCTGCAAGGGTGGCGTTCGGCGCACGGGCCGCAACGTACCTGCGGCTCCGGGTTTACTCCTCAGGCGGCTAGGGATCCGATGGCGCGGAATGCGGAAACGACCGGCACCAGCAGCACCGCCGTCGGGCGCTTGAGCCCGGCAAAGGTCGAGCAGAAGATCGCCGAATTTCACGGCCGGCTGAAGGAGCGCGGATTCAAATCGACTGGGCAGCGCGACGATATCGCGGCGGTGTTCTTCGAGCTGGGCCGCCACGTGAGCGCCGAGGAACTCTACGACGAGGTCCGCAAGCGAAACCCGCACGTCGGCTATGCAACCATCTACCGCACGCTCAAGCTGCTCAAGGAGTGCGATCTGCTCTACGAACGGCACTTCGACGACGCGCAGGCGCGTTACGAGGCTGCCGGCGAGCAGCATCACGACCATTTCATCTGCGAGCGGTGCGGTCGGATAATCGAGTTCAAAAACGACGAGCTGGAGCGCCTGCAACAGGTCGTGGCGCGAGAACTTGGGGTTGCGTTGCTCCGCCATAAGGTGGAGCTTTACGGGCTGTGCTCAGACTGCCGCAAAAGCGCCCGCAACTGACGCTTGTGCAGCGCGCAACCGCCTTCCCGGGCAGCCGCCAACGCGGCTCAGGGTGCTCATTTCAAACGAAGGGTTGGTATGACGAACCGTAATCCCAGGATGCTGCAAGGCTATCGGGTGCTGGAGCTGGGCCACTTCGTTGCGGGTCCGACCTGCGCAAAGATCCTCGGCGAGATGGGGGCCGAGGTGATCAAGGTTGAGCGTACGCTGCAAGGCGACCATTCGCGCCGCTTCGGTATCGTCAAGGACGGCGCGAGCACCTACTTCGTACAGCATAATCACGGCAAGCTTTGCGTCGGGCTCGACCTCAAGAAGCCGCGCGCCCGCGAGCTGGTGCTCGCGATGGTGCCGAAACTGGACGTGTTTGTCGAAAATTTCGCTCCGGGCGTGATCGACGCGATGGGCCTTGGGTACGAGGAGCTTCGGCGAATCAACCCGCGCCTCATCATGTGCTCGATCTCGGTCGCCGGCCAGACGGGTCCGCTCAACCGCATTCCCGGCTACGACTATATCGGCGCTGCCTACGCGGGCATCACCGGCCTTCTGGGCGAGCCCGACCGCCCGCCGGTCACGCCCGGACTCGCTATCGGTGACGTTTCGACGGGCGTGGCGGCCGCGATGGCGGTCGGCTTCGCGCTGCTCCATCGCGAGCGCACGGGCGAGGGGCAGTATATCGACGCCTCGATAGTCGACACTTACTTCCACATGCATGAGCAAAATGTTCCGGTCGTTGCTATCCGGGAGGGCCGCTACAAGGCCAGGCGCACCGGCTCGATGCATCCGAGCATGAGCCCGTGCGGCGTTTTTCCGACGCGCGACGGCTACATCTTCATCATCGTGCAGCAGCACGAGATGGGCCGGCTGGGGCGCGCGATGGGCAAGCCCGACATCCTCGACGACCCGCGCTTTGCCACCAACCGTGACCGGATGAAGAACAGCGCCGCCATGAGAGAGATGATCGAGGCGTGGCTGATGACGTTTCCCGGCCGCGCCGGGGCCCTGGCGGCGCTCGAAGCTCACCGGGTGCCGTGCGCTCCGGTGCTGACGCTGGACGAGGCGATGACGCATCCGCAGCTTATCGAGCGCGGGACGGTCCGCAAGGCGCGCGACAAGCTGGTCGGTGAGTTCCCGATACCGGGCATACCGGTGCGCTTTTCGGCGTGGCCGCAGAGCGACGCGCCGGTCGAGGCGTCGATGGTCGGGGCGGACAACGAGCGCGTGATGCGGGAGATGCTGGGCCTTTCGGACGACGAGATTGCCGCGCTTTACGCCGACGGCGTCCTGATCCACCACACCCTGCCGCTACCCGCAGAGAACGCTTAGCAGGTTGGTGAAAAAGCCTTCACTCAGCCTGCTCTCCTCACTGTAATCTCTCCCAAGGCGCGCGACCCAGAAGGACTAGGTGCTTGTGCGGGCCGGAATCGGGATTTCAAAATGAGATTGGCAGGTAGTAGCGGCAGGCGTCAGGCGCGCCGGGGAGTTTTCCGATGAGTCTTGCACCGATAAATTTCAAACAATGGATCGACGAGCATCGCCATCTGCTGAAGCCGCCGGTCGGCAATCGTCAGATCTGGGACAACGACGCGGGCCTGTTCGTCAACGTGATCGGCGGGCCGAACGCGCGCACCGATTATCATATCGATCCCGGTGCCGAGTTCTTTTACCAGGTTGAAGGCGCGATCACGCTGCGCGTCTTCGATGACGGCCAGCATCGCAACATCCCGATCCGCGAGGGCGAGATTTTCCTGCTGCCGCCGTACGTGCCCCATTCGCCGCACCGGCCGCCGGGCACGGTCGGCCTGGTTATCGAGCGTCCGCGCCGGCCCGACGAGCTCGACGGCCTGGTCTGGTACTGCGATCGATGCCGCGCCGAGCTGCATCGGGTCGAGTTCTATCTCTCGGACTTCGGGCTCTTCCGCAAGCACATCGAGCAGTTCTATGCCGACTGCGCGGCACGGACG
>JAJYVB010000373.1 GCA_021792265.1 Deltaproteobacteria bacterium
GGTCCGCGCCTTCCGTATGAACGACAAGTGCGCGGCAGGCACCGGAGCCTTTTTGGAGAAAGCGGCCTTCTACCTGGGCTACAAGACCGAGGAGATCGGCCCCTTGGTTGGCACTTCGAAGGCTCCTGCGAGTGTCTCGGGAGTGTGCGCCGTGTTCGCCGAGTCGGAGGTCATCAACCACGTGAGCAACGGCATCTCGCCGGCTGACGTCATGGCTGGAGCGATGGTGTCGCTGGTCGACCGCGCCGTACAGCTTCTCCGCCGGGTTAAGATGGAGCCGGAGTACACTCTGGTCGGCGGCATCTTGCGCTTCAAGAAGATGGTCGAGCTTATCAGAGAAAAACTGAAGGCTGAGGTGAACGTACCCCCCGAGGACCTCGCTCAGTTCACCGCCGCCATTGGCGCCGCGCTTTTGGGCCGCCGCCGATTGGAAAAACTGCGCCTGAAGAGCGATGGCAATGGAGAACGGGCAGCAGCCGCCTGACGAGGCAGCCCCGGAGTCGGGTGGGCGGGTCGGCAAGCGCCACGGCGAGTTGCTGGCCCGGGGCTTCGAGTTCCGCTTCGTGGCATCGCCGCCGCGGCTTAACGAAACGGTGGCGCTATACCAAGAGCTGGGCTATGAAGTATTTCTGGACGCGCCCGAGGTCACTGTTACCGGGACCCCCTGCGACGCCTGCTTCGTGGTGACGGGGCTCTCCAGGGCTGTATATACCAGGCGCCGAAGCGCCGCGACCGAGGGCGATTCCGCCGGCTCTGCCGGAACAGGTACCCAGGCAGGACCGAAGGGACAGTTGGATGAAGGTTACTGAAGCGCTTTTAACGGAGCACAGGTTGCTTAAAATCCTGGCCGCGCAGCTCGAAAGCGCGGCAGAGTCGAAAGTTGAACTGCCGGCGTTGGTGGGTGCCGCGTCGATGCTGCAGAAAGCGCTTATCGGCCACTCGCAAGTCGAGGACGAAGGATTGTTCGCGCGGCTTGAGGCGGCGATGGGTGGTGGAGGCCCGGTGGCTGTCATGCGCGCCGACCACGAGCAAATCGAAAGCATGCTCGGGGAAATCGCCGACGGGACCAACCGCGACCAAGTTGCCCGAACGGTCCGCGAGGTGGTGGGCCTGACGCGTGACCATTTTGCCAAGGAAGAGAACATCTTATTCCCCATGGCAGAACAGGTTTTGGACGAAAGAGCTCTCGAAGACCTGAGCGCGCCTTGGAAGGTGTAAAGCGGCCGAAATCGCGAAGCGAGGCTAACACCATGAATGGCACGAACGGCGGCGAAGTGAACGAAGTTTCCACTTACTGCAACAACTGTGTCGCCGGTCCGGACCTGATGACGATCGAGGTGAAGGACGGGGTCGCCTACCGCGTTAAGCCCAACGTTACCGCGGTCGGAGTCCATCCTGCCGAGGGGAAAGTTTGCGTCAAGGCGTACGGGTTGATTGACAAGACTTACAATCCGGCGCGGATTCTGACCCCGATGAAGCGCACCAATCCGCGCAAGGGGCGCAACGAGGACCCCGGCTTCGTACCGATAAGCTGGGAAGAGGCGCTGGATACGGTCGAGGCGCGCCTGAAGGCCGTGCAGGCCAAGGGGATGGTCGATGAAGCCGGCCTGCCGCGCGTTGCCGTTACCTTTGGCCATGGCGGCACTCCCGAAAAGTACATGGGCACGTTCCCGGCGTTTCTGGCCGCCTGGGGCGCTATCGATTTCAGCTTTGGCACGGGCCAAGGCGTCAAGTGCACGCACTCCGAGCATCTCTACGGCGAGTTCTGGCATCGCGCGTTCACAGTCGCACCCGACACCCCGCTCACGCGCTTCGTGATCAGTTGCGGGGCTAACACTGACGCCTCGGGCGGGGTCACCGGGGTGCGGCGGCACGCCGACGCACGGGTGCGCGGGATGAGGCGCGTGCAGGTCGAGCCGTCGCTTTCAGTGACGGCGGCTTGTTCGGCGCGATGGGTGCCGATCAAGCCGAAGACCGACGCGGCGTTTCTGTTGGCGTTGATCAACGTGATGCTCCACGAGCATCCGCGCAGCGCCCTGGACCTGGAGTTTTTGCGCGACCGCACGGCGTCGCCCTACCTGGTGGGGCCGCACGGCTATTATTTGCGGGCGGTGGAGAGCGGCAAGCCGCTTTTATGGGACGCGAAGAGCGGGCGGGCGGTGCCATTCGACCAGGCGGGAGCGGAGCCGGCGCTGGAGGGGCGGTTTGCGGTGGGTGCGGCGGTGGAGTTGGGGGCCGACCAGGAGCGCTGGGAGTACGACGAGGTTGAGGGGGAGACGTCGTTTACGCGGCTGGTGGAGCACGTGCGGGGGTGCACGCCGGAGTGGGCGGCAGGGGTATGCGACGTACCGGCAGCGATGATGCGGGCGGTCGCGGGTGAGTATCTGGCGAACGCGTGCATTGGGGAGACG
The DNA here is from genome assembly GCA_021792265.1 of Deltaproteobacteria bacterium. Taxonomy (GTDB): domain Bacteria; phylum Desulfobacterota; class Binatia; order Binatales; family Binataceae; genus JAJYVB01. The sequence continues at coordinate 2,412 of JAJYVB010000373.1, forward strand.
ATCGAGATCGACGGCCACAAGCTGCCGTTTCGGCCGGTAGCGGTTACGCTGGGCAAGACGGTGAACAACGGCTGGGGCGGGTACGAATGCTGCTGGGCGCGCACGGTGCTGGCGATGCTGGTGGGCGCGCTCGAAGTCCCC
>JAJYVB010000070.1 GCA_021792265.1 Deltaproteobacteria bacterium
GCCGGCGCGAAGACCGGCCGCTGGTTTATCTCATCTTTGGCAAAGCCGAGAGCGACTGACGCGGTAGGTACCAAGTCAAAAAAGCGACCCCAGCAGGTGCCCCAGCGAACCCAGCAAGCCGCCCGAAGACTGGCCGGGAACAACGCTGTTCGCTACCATCGGCGCCGACGCGCCTGCGGCGGCTGACGGCACCGGCGCCCCGCCGGCCACGGCTGGCGCGTTCGTGAGCGTCCCGCCGTGCAGCGGGCATGGAACCGTTGGCTCCGTGCCCATCAGGAACGGAGCCCTTTCGCGCAACGGGCATGCGGTGGTCGCCAGTGCGCCGGTCGTAGGGTCGATCATCGCCATGGTGATGCCTACGGGAGGATGAAACGGCTTGGGATCCGACGGCGCCGAAGCGTTGATGAAGCTAATCCACGCGGGCATCGCCGCCTGTGCGCCGGTTAGCCCGATACTGCGTGGACGATCGAAGCCGACCCAGACACCGCAAACGATCCGGGGCGTATAACCCACAAAATAGGCGTCGTGGTAGTCCTCGGTCGTCCCGGTCTTACCGACTGCCGGAACGCGTAGTCCCAGACGCACCGCTGAAGCTCCGGTTCCGTACTGCATCACCCCCGACAGCGCGCCGGTTATCAAAAAGGCCACGTCCGAGGCGAGAGCCCGCGTAGCCTCTGGCCGATGCCGGTACAGGAGGCGACCGTGGCCGTCCACCACCGAATCGATCGCGTAGGGCGGCCGGGCGAGCCCGCCCGAAGCGAAGACCTGGTAGACCGAGGTAAGCTCGAGCAGCGTCGTGTCGCCCGCTCCAAGCGCTATCGGCAGCACTGGCGGAAGGTTCTCGTGAATCCCCATCTCGTGCGCTGTGCGGATCATCGCCGGCGCCCCGAGCAGGCTTGCGACGTAGGCCGTGGACACGTTGATCGAGTCCGCGATCGCTTCCGCGACTGTCACTTGGCCGCGGTAAGTGCGCTCATAGTCAGCCGGCATCCATCCGCCAAACGCCATCGGGCGGTCGGGCAGCACCGACGCCAGGGTAAGGGGTTCGGCAAGCGGCGAGCGGCTCGGGTCGAGCGCCGTCACGTAGACGACTGGCTTGAAGACGGAGCCGGTCTGGCGTTCTGCGCTGGTGGCCCTGTTGAACTGGTTTTTACCATAGTCACGGCCGCCGACCATCGCTAAAATCGCCCCTGTGCGGGGATCGAGAGCGACCAGCGCGCTCTGTAGAGGGTTGCTGCCTGCGGCGGCACGCCTGAGGGCGAGATGGGAGCGCTCGAGCTGGGCCAGGTTGGTGCTCACGGCGTTGCGCGCTTCGTCCTGAAACTCAGGATCGAGAGTCGTGTAAACGCGAAGCCCAGCCAGCCGGCCGTCGAAGCCGGGCAGCTTTTCGACCTGACGGATTACGTAGTCGGTAAAGTACGGGGCGCGCCGCAGCGGCGGCGGCGTCGAAACCTTAAGCGGCGTGGCGACCGCATCCTGGTACTGCGCTCTGTCGATAATCCCCGCCCGCAGCATCACGGCAAGCACCGTATTGCGCCGTTTGACGCAGAGCGCCGGATGGCGGCGGGGATCGTAGAGGCTTGGCGCGCGAATCATGCCGATAAGCGTAGCGCTCTCGGCAGGCGTTACTTCGCGCAACTCCTTGTTGAAGTAGATGCGGGCGGCTAGCGGCAGGCCGTAAATCGGCGTGGCGCCGTACTCGCCCATCGCAACGTCGTTGATGTAGCGCTCGAGAATCTGCCGCTTACTGAGCCGCAGCTCGATTACGAGAGCCACGGCCAGCTCCTTAATCTTGCGCCCAAAAGTGCGCTGGCGTTCGCCGATAAACGTGCGGGCGAGCTGCTGGGTGATCGTGCTCGCGCCCTCGATCAGGTGTCCGCTGCGCAGATCAGCGATTGCCGCCTCGACCACCCGCACCGGATCGAAGCCGAAATGGTAGTAGAAGAAACGATCTTCGGTCGCCACCAATCCGCGCCTTAAGAAGAAAGGCACGTCGGCCAACGCTACCTGGACGCGTTCAGCCGGCGCTCCAGCGAGCAGGCGGCCAATGACTTCGGGCTCGAGCACTGCCCGGTGACGGGCCACGCCGAAAGCGTCGGCCAGGTTGGTGATGATGCTGCCGGACAGCGTGAGATGAACCAGCATTGCGGGCCGAAGCTGCGCGCCCAGCTCGAAAGAGCGAAAGTAAATGGTAAGCTCGCCCGGCGCCTGGCGGTATTCGCCGGGCGCGTCCACCTTGCGGGTGCGGCTGTACGATAGATGGTTCAAGCGGTCGAGCAGGCGCAGTTGCGCCACGTCGTCACCGGGCTCGAGTATCAGGGGCGCCGAGTAAACTGCTGAGGCGAGGCCGCCGCTTCGTTCGTCGATAAGCGCGGAGATCTGTGCGTAAAGCTCGGCAAGGTAAAAGCCTACGCCGAATGACGCAACCAGAAAAACCGCCAGTGCAACCTTTCGTGGACTCATCGACCTTCGCCGCCGCTGCCGTTTCGCTCCGCCCATCCTGAAATCCCCCCGGCGCATCACGTTGCGCGCGGCTGCCGTCCGACCCAACCCGAGCGCGTCCCCCTGTCCAGTATAACCCGTTGGAGGCACCGGCAGCATCGCCAGGCTAGTCCCGTGCCGGTAATGACGCGCCCGGCAGGATTGTAAAAATTACGCGCGGCCGCTCGACCCTTTGCAAAAACTCAATGCGCGCAAGAAGTATTCGCCCCCAAATCGCCGCCGGAACGATAAGACATCAAGAATCATGCCGACCCAAACGACGAGGGCGGCCGTGACGCGCCCGGGATTTTTCGATGGCCACGCCCGTCGGCTGGGGACTCGGGAGTCAACAGGTGCGAAACCAGTAAAAGCCGGCGGTTTTGCACGTTGCCAGCGCCAAACCCGAGGCCGCCAACGGCACAGCATTGAAGAAATCGACCACCAGGAAGTCTTCCACTACTACCGATACGTCCTGAAGCATGGAACGGTACTTGTGTTCACGCGCGTCAACATCGCAAGCGACGATTTGTATGTGTTTTTCGACCGGGACGGAGTAGTGAGCCAGGTACTGTCGTTAAACGGGGAAGATCGGCCTTTGACTCGGACGTACGGCAGGCCGGGCCGCTGATCGGTGTTCTCGGACTCAATCTCTGGAGAGCTTCGAGGTCTACTGGCCGGGGTCCGGATTTTTTGCGATGCTGAACGCTGCCGCTGCATGGGCCGGCATCCAACGCAACGCATACCAAAAGGAATGGACGACAGCTCTCTACGCCTCGGCATCGCGTCGGAGATCTCCGACAACGAGCGTCTTCGTGTGCAGCCAGAAGCTATCGCTCCCGTAGAGTCCATCGCGAATCGATGGCTGGACACGTTGGCCGCGCCGCGAATAGCGGTGCCATTTCTGCTGGCGTTCGGGATGGTCATTCTGATCGTCAACCTAGGCGCTTATCCGAGCTATACAAAAGGGGAGCCGCGCGAGGCCGTCCGCGTCCTCGACATCTTGCGCGGCGGCGGTTGGATCCTGCCAACGCAGGCGGGCATAGGACTACCGTGGAAGCCGCCGCTGATGTACTGGCTGGGCGCGCTGATCTCGATGGCGGCCGGGACCGTAAACGAATGGACGGTGCGTTTGCCTTCCGGGCTGCTCGCTGTCGGCGGCATCGTTTGCTGCTATCTGTACGTGCGCCGGCTGTTTGATGATCGCAGCGCATTTATAGCAGCGCTCATCCTGGCAACAACCTTTCAGTACGAGCAGTCAGGGACCGCGGCGCGCGTCGATATGACGCTCACCTTTTGCATGGAGATCGCTTTCTTCGAGTTTATTGCGATCGCCGAGGGGCTCACACAGCGTCGGATGCTGCTGTACGCAGCGCTGGCCGCAGCGGTGCTGGCAAAGGGACCGATAGGCGTGGCGCTGCCGGGTATCGCCATACTGGCCTGGATAGCGGCCGAGCGGCGATGGTCCGTGGTGCACGACCTAAGGATCTTGCGTGGCTGCTTGTTAATTATGGTTGTGGCCGGGGGCTGGTATGCTGCCGCGACAGTTGTCGGAGGGCACGCGTTTGTCCACCGCCAAATTCTTGCCGAAAATCTTTACCGATTGCTGCCGAGCCACGCCTTCCACGAACCGCACCAGCACCCGTTTTATTTCGTCGAACTCGCCCTGCTGGCGGGATACCTGCCGTGGACAGGCCTAGCCGGCCTGGCGTTCGTTGCAATTCCTGACATCAAAAAGCGGACCTGGAACTCGCGTTTCAGATACCTGGTCATATGGATAGCCACGGTGCTGGTTTTTTATAACCTGCCGAGGAGCAAGCGCGGCGTTTATCTGCTCGCTCTCTATCCAGCTCTGGCAACGCTGACCGCGCTGATGCTGAACGGCATCCGCTCCCGCGCTGCGGACTCGCCCCGTGTTATACGGCTTACCGCGCTGGCCGAAGGCCTGGCGTTCGGAGCGGCCGGCCTGGCGACGTTGGCGTGCGAGGCGGGTATTTGGCTCGTGGGCCCCCGGTTTCTCGCGTCCGTGATAAAGCCGCTGGGCGTGCGCGTGCCGGAATTGTCGGTACAGCTTCTTCGTGCGTTCAATGGGCATCCGGCTATCGCCGTCATGCTGCCTGCGGCGGCATGCGTAAGCGGCGCATATTCGATCTGGGCGCGGCTTGATACCGATAAGCTTTTCACGGCGGTTCTGGCCGCCATATCCTGCGCGATTCTGGCAGCCCATCTCTTCATCGTACCCGCGCTCGGCCACACTTTAACTTTGAAGTATTTCACACGAGAATCGATGAAGATCGCGGACGGTCACAGGGTGGTCAACCTCGGATCGACAAACTTTGACGTCGCGTTTTATAGCGGGCGGAATATCCGGATGGGATCGCTCGGCCAGACGCACGGCGCGAAGTTTTTCATCTGCTGGCAGCGGTATTACAGACTCTTGCCCGAGGCTTCGCGCCGGCGGCTGGCAATAGTGATGATGAGCTCTCCGACTTCTCTCAGCGGACACGGCAGGATGCTCCTGTTGAAACGCTCCGACTTACCAAATGCTCTGTCGTCCGCGACTGAGATCGCACCGGGGCCGCCGGATACTATGCATCTGACGCGGCCGTCCGGAACACAAGCGAGCGCTCGGAGCTCAAGCAGCGATTACAATCCCGGCTGAAAGAAATGAAACTGCCGGCGCGGTTGGCAACATATCTGGAACTTGGCCTGCTCGTGCTTCTGGTAGCCGTCCTGACGACCAATCGCCTCGACGCCGGCGCAATCTGCGGCGCCAACGAGGCCATCGAAGCGGTCTTCGTGCAGCAGATGGTCGAACACGGTGATTGGCTTTTCCCGCTCGACAATGGCACCGGGCCGATGTACAAACCACCGCTGTTTCATTGGAGCGCAGCCGCGCTCGATCGGTTGGCTGGAACTCGCAAGGTAGATGCGCTCAACCTGCGCCTGCCCTCCGCTCTCTACGCCACTGCCGGCGCCGCGCTAACGATGGGTTTTGCGCTGAGCCGCTTTGGGCCCGCGCCCGCGGTGTTGTCGGGCCTGATACTAGCCGCCTCCTATCAATATATCAGCGAAGGGCGGGTAGGCCGCGTCGACATGACGTTGACGTTCTTCGAAGCCTTATCGCTTTTCAGTTTCATCTGGTGGCTCGCGGCCCCGGAAGACGAGTCCTCGCGCAGGCGCACAGCACTTCATTTTCTGCTGGCAGCGTCGATGGGCCTTGGCGTACTGGCCAAGGGACCGGTGGGCGCCATATTACCGGGATTGGCGGTTGGGCTGTTCCTTGCTGTGGAAGAACGATGGACCGATCTGCGGCACCTGATGCGCCCGCTGCCGATCATCTTCGGTGCAGCCCTAGCTTCGAGCTGGTACGTCATATGTCTGGTCGGCGGGCGTTTCGGTTTTTTAAGCCGGCAGCTCGGCAGTGAGAACTTCGGGCGCTTTTTCGGAACTCTGGGCAGGATGCCGTTTTGGTATTACGCACAGCCGCTGCTGCTGAACGCGGGCCCCATAAGCTTGCTGATCCCGCTAGCCGTGATTACGGCCATCGCCATGCCGCGAACGCGAGACGCCGATTTTAATCAGCCCGATGATGGTTCAGCCGATCCTCCCCGCAATGAACTCGACTGCGCTCGCCTTTTCGCATTGTTTTGGATCGTCACCGTGGTGTTCTTCGAGCTTGCGGCGTACAAGCGCAAGGCTTACCTGCTACCGCTCTGGCCGCCGTCGGCGATACTGCTCGCCTGGTGGACGTGGCGAATCGTGCTGCCCCGATGGGGAAAAGGCTTAGTCATTGCGCTTGCCGCAGCCTGCGTCGCAATGACGGTGGGCAATTTCTTTTTCATCCCATGGCGGGAAACTCGGGACTGCGGCGGCAGCTTGTCGGTGACGCAGGCGCTGGAATGGCCCTTCCTGAGTCTATACGGCGAACAACCAAGTTACGTAACACGGCAGGATTGGCTCCGCAGAGCGGCGCGTCGGATTGACGGCGTGGTCGGTGCAAACAGGCCGCTATTCGCCTATCGGTTCGACGAGGCCATAGAACCCTGGATCTTCTATCTTGATCGCAACATCGTGCCGGTTCATGGCCCGATAAACTCGATACCTTCGGGCTATGTTCTTGTCCCGCGCCCGATCTGGAACAAGCAGGCGGATGACGCGCGGGGTTTCAAGGAGCTGCTGATATTGCCAGATGATCAGCATGGAATAGTGCTGTTGCACCACGAGGCTATGGCAGTCGCAACGCCTTCGTCCATGAGGCAATCCTGCCCGAACAGCATTGAAGAAGGTGGCGTTTCGGCAATGGCTCCGTGGGCGGCCGGAAGTCACGCGAGCGCGAGCCCTTCAGAGCAGGCTGCCGCATCCGCCGGCCTGGGAAATCGTAGAAGCTAATGTGCGGAATTTGCGGAATTGCCAATGTCGCGCCCGAAGCCCGGGTTGCTCCGGCGCTCGTCGAGCGCATGCGCGATACTATGATCCATCGAGGACCCGATGACTGCGGCATTTACGTCGGACCGGGCATCGGACTGGGTCATCGCCGGCTCTCGATAATCGATCTGCGGCCGGAAGGCCGGCAGCCGATGGCAAACGAGGACGGTTCGGTCCAAATCGTTTTCAACGGCGAATTCTACGATTTTGCGGAACATCGGCAATGGCTGATCGATCGCGGCCATCATTTCCGCTCGCTGACGGACACCGAAGTGATCGTCCATCTGTACGAGGAGCTGGGCACGGGATGCCTGGAACGGATGCGCGGGATGTTCGCGTTTGCAATCTGGGACGAGCGCCAGCGCATGCTTTTCATGGCGCGCGACCGGCTCGGCCAAAAGCCGCTCTTTTACTCGTGGAATGGCAAGCGGCTATTATTCGCCTCCGAGCCCAAGGCGATTCTCGCCTATCCGGATTTCGCGGCCGAGCCCAATCTCCAGGCGATTAGCTGCTACACCGCGCTCGGCTATGTGCCTAGTCCGCTCAGCGCTTTCAAGGGCATCAGCAAGCTGCCGCCGGGGCATTATCTGATTTTTCACGACGGCCGGATCGAAATTCATCCCTATTGGCAACTCCGCTTCGGTCCTAAGCTCAAAATCGGCACGGTCGAGGCTTGCGAGGAAGTGATTCGCCGGCTGAGCGAGTCCGTGCGGCTGCGGATGGTGAGCGACGTTCCAGTCGGCGCGATGTTGAGCGGTGGAATCGACTCAAGCGCGGTTGTCGCGCTAATGAGCCGGCTGTCTCCGGGCCGGGTACGGACGTTTTCTGTCGGCTTCAAGGAGCCCGACTACGACGAAACCGCTTACGCGCGGACGGTGGCGCAACGCTTCGGCACCCAGCATCACGAATTCCAGGTCGAGGCCGACGCGCTGGCAATTCTCGACAAGCTGGTTTGGCATTACAACGAGCCGTACGCCGATCCCTCCGCGTTGCCTACTTATTATCTATGCAAGGTGGCGCGCGATCACGTGGCCGTCGCGCTCAACGGCGATGGGGGCGACGAAAACTTTGCCGGTTACGTCCGCCATTCCGTCAACCTGCTCGCGAGCTACGTCGGATGGATGCCGCAGCCTATGCGCCACGCCACGGGGATCGTGCTTGCCGCGCTTTATCGCCTGTTCGGTCCCGCTGGCCGCCTGAAGCGCCATCGCAACATTCTGCCCGAGACATTCCGTCTCGACCGCGCCGACGCTTATGCCGCACTGCTCGTCCAATTCAACCGGTTCCATCGCGAGGTTCTGTTCAGCCCGGATCTCGCTCGCCAGGTGAAAATGTCGGCGAGCGAAGATCTGATCGCTCAACTGGGCCGGAGCGGTGGCGCTAACAACACGGTCGATTCGATGCTCGCCGTCGACATCGGACTTTACCTGCCCGACGATTTGATGGTGAAATTCGATATTGCCTCGATGGCCGTCTCGCTCGAGACGCGCTCGCCGATGCTTGACCATCGCTTCATGGAATTCGTCGCCCGGCTCCCGGCAAGGTTCAAGATGACCACGGTCACTCGCAAGGCGATCCTCAAGAGGGCGTTTAGAGGCATATTGCCGAATGAGATTCTTTACCGGCGCAAAATGGGTTTTGGCGCCCCCATCGACCACTGGTTCCGAGGCGAGCTGAGCGGCTATCTGCGCGACAAGCTCCTCAGCCGCCGTTCTCTGGAACGCGGCTACTTCAACCGCCGGTTCATCGAACAGCTTATTGCTGAGCACGTCGCCGGCAGCCATCAGCGCCATTATCTTCTGTGGAATTTATTGATGCTCGAACTGTGGCATCAGACTTTCATAGACGACGCCGCCCGTTTTATGACCAGTGCAGCGGCCGGTGACTCATCCAGCGTGATGTCCCGTTGATAAGTGTATCGCGGCAGTTCCCGGCATGGGATTCTTCGGTTCGGCAGCCTGCGCTCAGCAACTGTGTTCAAGACTCCCACCATCGCGGCTTTCAATGGCGCGCAGCTTGCGTTAACCTGATTAACGGCGATGTTTCGAGCTCCGCGGCTGCGATCCCCGATCTTCTGCGCATTCTGCGTAATCGCAGCATTGGCAGTGATACTCCCGGTCCTGCCGCGGGAGTGGGCTGTGCCCCACTCATTCAGTCACGCGGCCCTTCGGCTCAGGCCTTTACGCCGCCCAGCAAGGGCTCGTCGCACTCCGGCTACGTCGGTCCTGTCGCACAGCTCATTCATCCACACCTGTCATTCTTCGCTACCCGTTGAGCGGGGAGCGTACGGCATCCTTCGAACCCTCGATCTACACGCTGCAATCCTGCGACGCGCGCCTCCGTCTGCACTTTTGTAGTCTGCGGTTATCGACTCTTAGTTATATCCTTGACTGTGTAGCAGCGCCGGGCCTTAGGCACGGCTCTGAACTGCCGTAGTGTCGTGCGACGCACGCCGTGAGTCATCCGCCTGCGGATAGCACGAACTGCGGGAAGCGCGCGCCCTGGCGCCAGGTCCTGAACGCTGCCCTGGTTCGAGGACGAATTATCGGCGCGGTTCTCGACGCTTCGGATGCTCGAGGCCACGGCTAACTTACCGAGTAAAGGGCTCAGACGGGATGTGCGGAAATCATGGTGTGACGCTAACGCTGGTGTTCGTCGTTTTCGGCATTTACCTGTCAGCAGCGGCTGTGCCTGGTAGCGTGCGCGGTGCCGAGCGGCAGTCGGCCGCTGAGGTGCTGCCTTCGCAGGCTGTTCATCTCAAGGCGCCGCCTGCTCCAACAGCTTTGCCGAAGGCCAATGTCCCGGCGGTCAAGGCGTTGTCGTTGCCGCGGCGCTTCAATACGGACGCAAGGCAGATCTCCGATGAACTGAGAGATCTGGTCAAGGCGGCACTACGCGACAATCCCGACCTGGCGGCCGCACGGGCAGCCCTGACGTCCTCGCTGGCGCGAGTGCCCCAGGCCGGGATGCCCGAAGATCCGAAGGTTGGCTTTCGCCTCAAAGACATGCCGACGACTTTCTCATTTAGCCGCGAGAACGCCACCGAAAGGCAAGCAGTCGTAATGCAGACGTATCCCTTTCCGGGCAAGCTCACCCTGCGCCAGAAGGTTGCGGGCGCACAGGCTGAGGTGATCCGTGAAGAGCTTCATCGCGCAACTCTTCATCTGGTCGCCCAAGTGCGTTCTGCGTTCGCTGGCGTCTTCACTATCGACAAAGACATCGAACTGGCTCTGGATGAGCGCCGGGTACTGCGCGAGTTCGTCGAAATAGCGACCGCCAAGTACAAGGTTGGTCCCGGCCTCCAGCAGGATATCCTCAACGCCGACGTAGCACTGTCGCGCCTTGACAGTTTTCTTATCGAGCTCACGCGCAAACGCATGACGCGGGAAATCCAGCTCGCCGTCCTGCTCAATCGCGAACGGATCTCGATAGAGCCGCTGGGCGCCCTGCCGCTGGCCAAACTCGAACACACGGCGCTCGAGCTCGAACAGATGGCGGTGGAGATGAATCCCGAGATTACGATGCGCCAGCGCGCCGTTGAGCGCGACCAGTTGCAGCTTGCGCTTGCGCGCAGGGCGGTACTGCCCGACTTGTTCCTGGAGCTCGATTACGGATCGCGCAGCGATCCGGTTGCCTCAGAGCTTGGCAAACCGCGAGCTTGGCGCCCCGATATGGTTGGAGGCGTAGTCGGCGTCAGCGTGCCGGTCTTCTACTACTACAAGCAGCGCCAGCAGGTGATCGAGGCCGAGGCGGCGCTCGCGCGCAGCCGCGAACGGCTTCAAGCCGTACGCCGGACCACCGTCGGCTCCTTGCACGATCAGCTTGTGCGGCTCTCCCAGTACGAGCAAGTCGCTTCGGCGCTGCGAGAGGACGTGATCCCGCTCGCGCAGACGGCTGTGGCCGCGTCGATGAGCGCCTACCAGGTCGGCAAGGTCGATTTTCTGACGATGCTCAATGCCCAGGAGACGCTGGAAAAATACGAAACCGAATACTGGCACAACGAAGCTGAGCGCTACCGCACGCTCGCACGGATCGACGAGCTGACCGGTGGATGGCCGGTTGACGAGGGGTGGAGCAGATGAAGCGCGCAGCCTTTCTGGGAGCGTTTGCGGGCGGACTAGTCGCCGGCGCGGTACTGGGAATCGTCTTATATCGCCACGCCAGCCTCACCGGCACGGGCGGCGTGCCAGCGGCGCGCCGGCCGCCGGCCGTCGCGCCGGCTCCCGGTGCGCGTTCCGGCACCGTAGTGATCGATCCCGCGATGGTCCAGGACCTGGGTGTCCGTGAGGCGTGGGTCGAGCGGCGTACGATGAGCACTGCGATCCGCACGACTGGCTATGTTGACTATGACCAGCGGCGAGTAAGTCAGGTTAATGCGCGGTTCGACGGCTGGGTGCAAAAGCTTCATATCGCCTATGTCGGGCAGAAAGTTCTCCGCGGCCAGACACTGCTGGAAATTTACAGTCCGGAGCTGATGGTTACGCAGGAGGACTACCTGCGCTCGAGTCATCTCGCCAATCGCAAGGGCAGTGGAGGCGCCGCCAGGGTCGACGCCGACAATTTGATGTCAGCCGCAGAAGCCAGGCTGCGGCTTCTGGGTATTGCACCGTCCGAAGTCGGCAAACTCGCCGAACGCGGCTCGGCGTCCGAAGCCGTACCGCTGCAGGCGCCTTCCACGGGCGTCATCACGGATATCCAGGTGCTCGAGGGTTCGTACGTGAAGGCAGGCGCCGGTCTTTACACTATCGCCGACCTGTCCTGGGTCTGGGTCTATGCGGACGTTTATGAGCGCGAACTGCCGTTGGCAATGGTGGGCCAGCGCGCCCTGGTGACGACCGACGCACTGCCGGGGAAATCGTTCGAGGGCCGTGTTGCTTATATCTATCCCGCTGTCAACGAGCAGACCCGTACGGTCCGCCTGCGCCTGGAGTTCGCGAACCCGAGCAATCAGCTCCGGCCCGGAATGTACGTCAAGGTGACGCTGCTTGCCGAAACGCCACGCAAGGTGCTCGCGATCCCGGCCGAGGCGGTGCTCGACTCCGGCGTGCGCCGAATCGCGATCGTCGCCCTTGGCCACGGCCACTTTATGCCGCGCGAGATTGCGGTTGGGCCGGAATCGGGAGGTTATGTCGCAGTGCTCTCGGGGCTGCACGAGGGCGAAAAAGTAGTCAGCTCCGCTCAGTTTCTGATCGACTCGGAGTCCAACCTGAGCGAAGCGCTGAAAACGATGGAACCCGGCTCGCCGCAGGATGCTTCGCGGAGCGAGGAACCGAAACGCGGCAAGTAGGGAGCGCCGCATGCTGGAGAAAATCATCGCGGGCTCGGTCCGCTACCGCTTCATCATCGTGTTCATCGCCGCGCTGGTGTGCGGATGGGGCGTGTGGGCGCTGCTCAACATCAAGCTCAACGCGGTGCCCGACATGTCGGACACGCAGGTGATCGTTTACACTCCGTACATCGGACAGCCGCCGCAGGTGGTCGAGGATCAGGTGACCTACCCGCTGGTGCAGCAGATGCTTGGCGCACCGAACGTCAAGGTGGTGCGCGGCTTTTCATATTTCAACTTCTCGCTGGTTTTCGTCGTCTTCGAGGACAATACCGACCTCTACTGGGCACGGTCGCGAGTCCTCGAGTACCTCAACTATGTGAGCCAGCAGCTACCCCGGGGCGTGATGCCGGTGCTGGGGCCGGATTCAACCGGCGTAGGATGGATTTTCGAGTATGTCCTCGAGGACCCTACTGGCCATTACGACCTCGCGCAGCTCCGCTCCTACCAGGACTGGCATCTCAGGTTGGCGCTCGGGACGGTGGCAGGGGTCGCCGAAGTCGCCTCGCTCGGCGGTTTCGTGAAGCAGTATCAAGTCGAAGTCGATCCGCGCAAACTTGTCGCCTACAAGCTGCCGCTTTCAAAGGTCAAGAGCGCTATCAAGAACAGCAACAATACCGTCGGTGGACGCGTCTTGGAGCGCGGTGGGCAGGAGTTCCGGATCACGGCCCTCGGCTATATCCAGTCGCTCGACGATATCAAGGCGATCCCGCTTGGCGTCGGCCCTGCAGGAACGCCGATCTACCTGAGCGACGTTGCGGACGTGCACGCC
>JAJYVB010000071.1 GCA_021792265.1 Deltaproteobacteria bacterium
AGGAGTTGGGCCTCTCCGGCGAGGTTGCGATCGAAGACTTCCGCGCCGTACTGCGCGGGCTTCGTCCCGCGTCCGGTGAGGTGCTCATTCATACGGCGAAGGGCTACGACGACAGACGCGCAGGTTGGGACGCGACCTTCAACGCACCAAAATCGGTGAGCGTTCAAGGCCTCGTCGGAGGCGATCACCGCCTTATCGAGGTGCACCGTAACGCAGTCAGTCGGGCGCTCGTGGAGCTCGAACAGTACGCGCTCTCGCGTCGCCGAGGCGGCAGCGAATGGGTCATCACCGGCAATGTCGTTGCAGCCCGTTTCGATCACATTGCCGCCCGACCCACCAGCAGAGTTGAAGACGGCTACGGTCCCGACCCTCACCTTCACACGCACGTCGTCATCGCCAACATGACCCGCCGTCCGGACGGCGAGTGGCGCGGCCTCGATCCCATCGAAATCTATCGCGCACAGAATTTCGCGACCGCCGTCTACCGCTCCGAACTGGCCCGCGAGGTGCAGCAGCTCGGATACGAAGTCAGGATTGCCGGACGAGACGGACGATGGGAGCTCGACGGCTATACGCGCGCGCAAGTCATGGCCTTCTCGCGTCGTCGCCAGGACATCGAGCAAACTCTCGCACGTGAAGGGTTGGCCGGCGCCGAGGCGGCGCAGAACATCGCGCATCGGACGCGGCTCTCTAAGGATCATCGCGATGAACAAAGTCTCAAGGCGGAATGGCGCTCGCGCGCGCAGGAATACGGCATTACGTTCGAACGCCACCTCTCACAATCGCGCGAGCGCGGAGCACTCCAACGTCCACACGCGGAAACGGTGGAACTAGCCCTCCGTCAGAGCATCGTCGAGAACACCGAGCGCGAGGCAGTCATTGATCGCCGCGCCCTTGAAGCGAGAGCGCTCCAGCATGCCATGGGCAGCGTCGAACTCGATTGGATACGAACAGAAAGCCAGCGGTTCGAGCAAGAGCGACGGCTGATCGCGGTCGACGCCGCCGTGAATTCCCCACGAGGCGCTTACACCACGCCGGAGATGATCGCGCTTGAGCGCGAGAATATCGAAATGATGCGTGCCGGTGGGGGGACGGCCACCGCTATCGGCACGTCGGACGAGATCCGCCGATGGGCGAGCCAGCACAACTTGCTTCCTGATCAGACGACCGTCGCCGAACTCACGCTTGCGTCCACCGACTGGATTACTTCTATCGAAGGCCGCGCTGGGACCGCGAAAACAACAACCGTAGGCGCGATACGCGAGTTCGCGGAAGACCATGGTTATGCTGTCTACGGGTTCGCGCCAACGACGCGTGCGGTCAAGTCGCTTTCGGAAGCAGGTGTTTCTGCCAGGACAGTTGCCAGCCTCCTCGAAAGCCAATCAGCACGCGGTGCCTCAAATGAAGTCTGGATCGTCGACGAGTCGAGCTTACTCCCCACGCGGCACGCCAATTGGCTTCTTCGCAAGGCTCGCGAGCAAAGCGTAGAGCGGATCGTCTTCGTGGGCGACCAAGGCCAGCATCATGCGATCGAAGCCGGGCGGCCCATCTATCAGATGCAAGAGGCCGGAATGCGGATTGCGCGGCGCGATACCATCCGCCGCCAGCGCGATCCCGAGCTTCGCGCGGCAGTAACGCATGCTGCCAAAGGCGAGATTTCAGACTCGTTGGAGATCCTTGAGCGTCGCGGCAACATCCGCGAGGTCGCCGACATCGAACAGCGCCGCAAACAGATTGCGCGTGAGTACGTTGCCGCCCATCAATCCGGGGAGCGAGTTCTGGTGGTCAGCCCTGCAAATGACGAGCGTCGCGAGCTAAACCAAGCCATTAGAGCCGAGCTAGTAGCCCGTGGTCACGTCAATCCGCTCGGGCAAGAACATACGATTCTCGTAAGCCGAAATGTCTCGGGCGCACGGCGGGCGATCGCCTACAATTATGAAGAGGGCGACGTGATTCGCTTCACTCGCGGAAGCAAACAATTCGCCATTCCCAAGGGCGGTTACGGTCGCGTCGAGGCGATTGATCGCGATGCCAATGTGCTTACGGTCAACACGCTCGGCGAGCGACGCATCAAATACAATCCGGTTCGACTATTCGGCGTCGAGGTCTTCCGCGAGGAGCAGCGCACCATCGCGCGAGGGGATCGGATCCAGTTCCGAGCGCCCGACCGGGCGCTCGGCGTCGCCAATGGTGAGTTCGCCACAATCAAATCCAATGATGCTCGGCGTGTAGTGATGCAGCTCGACAACGGCAAAGAGATGACCGCCTCACTCGATCGTCTTCGCCACGTTGATCACGGCTACGCCTCGACTTCGCACTCGGCGCAAGGTGCAACGGTCGATCGCGTCATCGTCGATATCGATACACGGCTCTCGCCCCAGCTCGTTAACCGAAAGCAGTTTTACGTCTCGATCAGCCGAGCGCGCAGTGCACTCTCGATCTTCACTGACGACCGCAGCAGACTTGCGCCGGCCGCAGCTCGAAGCCGTGAGAAATCAATAGCTCTGGGGAGTCCCTCTATTGCCCCTCGCGGTTTTGCCATCTTGCCGGAACAGCATCGGAGTATCAGTCGAGGGCACGGCATTCGCAGGTAGACTCTTCGCAATCGAAAGCGGTGGCGCTCCCTACACTGGCACGGCGTTCCACCGGCTCACGCCGGCGCTTCGCTTGGCACGCCGTGCAGCGTTTCGCTTCGCGCGACTCGGAATCCAGCGCGCTCCCCAAATTTCGGGTGAAGGGAGCGCGCCTTTAAAATGTCCGCGCAATCCATACATCGGAAGAGCGTCCTGACACTTCGGGAAGCGGACCTACAATCAGGTGGGCACTCTCTTTCATTGTGACCTTTCATAATTCCGAGATTGTGGCTTTCGATGACATCTCCTGCTGACTCTGGTACCCTTCAGTGATTAGGAGGCGGCGAGTGGCGGTTGCGGCGCTGATCAAATGCGGATGAAAACCTTCGGCCAGGTACTCAGGGAAGCACGCAAGAGGGCGGGGATCACGCAGAGAGAGCTTGCCGCCAAGTTGAAACGCGAAGATGGGCGTCCCGTCGATCCGCCGTACCTCAACGCGGTCGAGCACGACCACCGCTATCCGCCGGAGGACTACCTGATCGAGCAGATGGCGAAGATTGTCGGCATCTCGCCCGATGTGCTGTACTTCCATGCGAACCGCCAGCCGCCTGACGTGAAGACCGAGGCGGGTCAAGATCGCCTCGAAGCCGCCTATCGGGCGTTCCGCAAGGCGCTGGGAGTAAAATCGGCCGGCAAGCGAAAATGAAGGTGCTTCGCGATCCGCTCGGACGTCCGATCAATCGCCTCTACTTCAAGGCTGAGGAACTTGACGCGCGCTGCGAGCGGAAGATCGCAGACTTCATGGACGGGCACCGTGGCGGCTTTAGGCTTCCCATTCCCACCGATGACCTTATCCGGCTGATCGAAATGGATACGGACGATCTCGACATGTATGCCGACCTTCCGGAAGAAGAGGACGGGCATACTGATTTCTTCGCCGACCGGAAACCCAGAGTGACGATCGCCAAGCGCCTGTCCGATCCACGCTACGAGAACCGGCTGCGGATGACGCTTGGGCACGAGTATGGACACGTTTGGTTTCACGCGCCGCTCTGGAGAATATCCGGATTCGGTACAGACGACGGTCCTGCGGAGCCACGCTGGACTTGCTATCGAGATCAGATCGTGGACGCTCCCCAGAGCGACTGGATGGAATTCCAAGCCGCATACATCGGGGGAGCGCTGCTGATGCCCGCTTATTCCGTGAAGCTGTGGGCGGGTGAAATTGCGATGCGCGAAGCCAAGCAGCCGCCGGTACCCGAGGGTTCAGATCTGGGCCGTGCGATGATCGAACGGCTTATCAGGCGGTGTCGAGTCTCCGAGCAAGCCGCTCGGGTCCGCCTTCTGCGTCTGGGCCTCGTGGTCGAACCTTGAATCGCGGCACATGATTAAATTATGGAATTTGACAATTCTAACAGAATTGGTCTATGATCGGGTTCGACGACAGGCAAGCGCGGCTATGCGCACTCTTCAACACCCTGTCGCTTCTTTATGTTATGGCTCCCGACCAGATCGCGGCTCAACTCAAGCCCTATGTATCCATCCGCGAGCTTTCATCTCTAACGCCGTGGACCGAGCAAGCCATCCGGACCATGATGGCGAAACGCATCCTGCGGGAAGGCGAACATTTCTTCCATGTAGGACGGAGACCGGTGTTTAAGTGGGAGGCAATCGTCCGGTTTATCGAGCGCCGCGACGCACACTTCGCGTCCGGAATCCCGCTTCATCGCGGAGGCTTCCTGAATGGCGCCTCGTAAGTTGAAAGCCCACCGGCAGGGTTGCTGGATTGAGGCAACGGGCAGCGGTCTTCTGCGCTTGCGGTTCCGCTGGCGGCTTCCGACTGCGACCGGCCTTCACAAATTCTCCGAGTCTACGACGCTCCGCGATACGCCGGAAAATCGTTCCGTTCTTTCGAAGCAGGCAGCGATCATCGGGGCGGAAATCGCCGCGGATCGTTTCGATTACCTGCACTGGTTTCCGAATGGCAGCAAGGCAATCCACTTCCGACCGACGCCACAGTCTACCAATTCGGCGCAGCCAGACGTGCGGCCCACGATCGGGCACTTCTACCCAGCTTGGGTCGCACGAAGAGTGCCACCGATCGTCCGTCCATCAAGGGCTCGCGACTATCGCAATCATTTCCGCACTTACATCCTTCCTTACCTCGCCGACGTAGCTCTACGGGACCTATCGCTGGCGCATCTCGAAGAACTCAGGGCGCGACTTCAGATCGACCGTCGTTTGGGCCTCAAGACCGTCAGGAACGTGATCGACAGTTCGCTTCGAGCTATGGTGCGCGACGCACGGAAGGCCGGTGTCGAAGCCGGGTTCCCATTCGGAGATTTGGAATGGCCACGCCGCGTTGTTCCTGGTCCCGATCCGTTCAGTGAGGATGAGCGCGACCAACTGCTCGAATTCAATCTTCGCAAGCATTGGCGCCTGGGCCGAAATCTTGGCTCGTACCGCGAAGGCGTTCACTTTCCCTACTATGCGTTTCTCTTCACGCTTTTCTATACGGGTCTTCGTCCCTCCGAAGCCGTGGCTCTCCGCGTCCGCTCGCTCGACCTCGCCGCACAAACTCTCTTCGTTGAGCGGTCGCGTTCATTGAAAAGCGAATCTGCTCCCAAGACTTCGTCCGCAGCTCGAGTGGTCCGACTCACAGCTCGAAACGTCGAAGTCCTGAAGCAGGTGATCGAGTTGCGCGCCGAGCCGGACGATTATGTGTTCAAGAACTCACTCGGGCGGCCGATCGACCAACGAAGTTTCTACAAGATTTTCTGCGGCGCACAGCGGGCGCTCGGCATCAGACTTCGTGATCTGTACGCGACCAAGGACACCTACGTCTCTGTTGCGCTCACCAGAGGGGTGAACCTGACTTGGCTGTCCGAGCAGACCGGCGTCATGGAGAGCACGCTTCGGACGCACTACGGAAGGTTCATTCACGCGAGCCAAGCCGATGCATTGGAGCTCGCGAAGATCGACCCGAACGGGGTCAAAAAGGGGGAGTTTGCCCCACGTTTGCCCCACGATGGGGCAAACTCAAGAAAAAATCCTTTGATTTACGCGGGAAAAATGGTGGAGCAGAAGGGATTTGAACCCTCGACCCCTACGTTGCGAACGTAGTGCTCTCCCAGCTGAGCTACTGCCCCAGAAAAACCGCG
Organism: Deltaproteobacteria bacterium; assembly: GCA_021792265.1. Classification (GTDB taxonomy): domain Bacteria; phylum Desulfobacterota; class Binatia; order Binatales; family Binataceae; genus JAJYVB01. The sequence continues at coordinate 5,735 of JAJYVB010000071.1, forward strand.
CTAAGACGCAAGCGAAGCAAGGTAGGCTCGCAACCTATCAGCCACTTCGGGCCGTTTCAAGCCGAAGGCAATTTGGGCAATAACGAAGCCGACGCGGTCGCCCAAATCGTGGCGCACGCCTTCAAACTCGTAGCCAAGCAAGCCGCCGCTCTGGCACAGGCCTGCCAAAGCATCCGTAAGCTGGATCTCGCCGCCCACTCCGGGCTTGGTGCGCTCAATAAGGCCAAAGACATCAGGCGGCAGCACGTAACGGCCCATAATCGCGAGGTCGCTCGGCGCGCGCTCGGGCGACGGCTTTTCCACCATGCCGGAAAGCTGATGGAGCCGCTGCGCGATGGGCTTGGCCTCGACGATGCCGAACTTGGCGAGATCGCTCCGCCCAACCCTGAGAAGCGCGACAACGGCGGCGTCGCGTTCAGCGGCGACGTCGAGAAGCTGGCGGGCGCACGGGCGTTCCGTTTCAAAGATGTCATCGGGCAAAAAAAGAGCGAAAGCCTCTCGCCCTACCGCTTCGCGTGCGCTCAGCACGGCGTGGCCGAGCCCCAACGGTTCGTGCTGCTCGACCGCCACGATCCGGGTCCCGGCTCCGTTGCCTCGAATCAGCCGCAAAAGATCATGCTTGCCTCGGCTTTCCAAGTGACGCTCAAGCTCCGGCGCAGGCGCAAAATGCTCGAGTACGGTCCGGCGCCTGGGGCTGACAACGATGATTATCTCGTTTAAGCCCGACGACGCCGCTTCGTCGACGACGAGCTGAATCGCGGGCGTGTCAACCACCGGCAGGATTTCCTTGGGGACAACTTTGGAAGCCGGCAGGAGCCGGGTCCCCAGTCCGGCAGCGACGATGACCGCCTTGCGAACTTTCATCAACTATAAGTGTAGCAAGATAGAAGCGTGCTGGCCGCCCTAGCGGTTGGTGAGCTGGCGCTCGCGCGCCTCTTGAGCCGACTTGCAGGCGATGCACAGGGTGGTGACGGGTCGAGCCTTCAACCGCTCTATTCCAATCTCCTCGCCGCACTCCTCGCAGCGGCCGTAAGTGCCGTCCTCTATTCGGGCAACCGCAGCATCGATTTTGCCGAGCAGCTTGCGCTCCCGGTCCCGAATCCGCAGGAGGAAGGCGCGATCGGACTCGAGCGTGGCCCGATCGGTCGGATCGGCACACGCTTCATCGACCTCGCTTTTCATCACACCCAGCGCCCGCCCCGCCTCCGTCAGGAGGTACTTCCTGCGGTCGTCCAGCAGGCACTGGAAAAAGCGCAACTCCCGTTGCCTCATAGCCCGGTCCCAAAGGCCGAATTCGAGATTTTGATCCTAGTAAGCCCCGGCTGCTATGTAAAGCTAAGGTTCATGAATACGGCCCTCCTTGACACCCCCTCCGGCCTGGGCGGAGACATGCTCGTTGCTGCGCTGCTGGATGCCGGTCTTGAAACTGCCGATTTGGAGCGCGTGCTGGCAGGTCTCGGCCTTGGCGGTTACCGGCTCTCAGTGCGTCGGGAGGAGCGCGGCGGCCTTGCGGCGCTCCGGTTCATCGTCGAAGTACTCGAGCCACAGCCCGAGCGCCGCTTCGAAGAGATCCGACTGCTTATAGATCATGCCGAAACACTTTCGCCCGTAGTGAAAGATCGCGCTCTCTCCATCTTTGCTGTGCTTGCCGAGGCTGAAGCGAGGGTACATCGAATTCCGGTCGGCGAGGTGCACTTCCACGAGGTTGGTGCTGTCGATTCTCTTATCGACGTAGTCGCAGCCGCCTGGGGTTTCGACCAGTTCAAAATCGACGAACTATGGGTCTCGGCCCTGCCGCTCGGACGCGGCCTCATAGAGTCGCAGCACGGTACGCTCCCCGTGCCGGCGCCGGCGACAGTGGAACTGCTGCGCGGCTTCCCGGTCAGACTCAACGACGGCTCCGCCGAGATGGTGACGCCGACCGCGGCGGCGATTATTCGCGCTCTGGGACGCCCGCTCGGGCAGGATACGGCACTCGAGCTGGAAATCGAGCGCGTGGGATACGGATGCGGTGCGAGGGAATTGGCCGACCGCCCTAACGTCGCGCGCCTCATCGTAGGAACCCGCCCTGCGGCCTACGAAGGTGATTTGATCGTCGAGATCGAGACCAATATCGACGACTTGAACCCACAGTTGTACGAGCACGTGGTCGAGCGGCTGTTTGCGGCGGGAGCCTGCGACGTTACGCTTACGCCGACAATCATGAAAAAAGGCCGCCCCGGCATAATCGTCTCGGTGCTGGCTGAGCCCTCCGCCGTACGCGCGGTAGCCGGAACGCTTTTCGCCGAAACTTCGACCATCGGGGTGCGGACGCGCCCGGTGTCACGGCTTAAGCTCACACGCCAAATACGCGAGGTAGAGACTTGTTACGGCACGATCCGGGTCAAGCTGGCGGCGGCCAAGGACGGGCTGCCGCTTACGATATCCCCAGAGTACGAGGATTGCCGGCGCGCCGCCGCCACCCATCGGGTCGCCCTGCGTGCGGTGATTGAGGAAGCAAGACTAAGAGCGCGTGCCGCTTGGGGCAGCTAGGATGGCCCCTTTATTTCTAAGCATCAACGAGATCTTTTACAGCATCCAGGGTGAATCGACCCATGCCGGGCGGCCATGCGTTTTTGTGCGCCTTGCGGGATGCAATCTGCGATGCGTATGGTGCGACACCGAATATGCCTTTTACGAAGGGCGCCGGATGACGGTCGAGGAGGTCGTGGCGGCCGTCTCGCCCTACCGATGCCAGTTGGTTGAAGTAACCGGCGGCGAGCCGATGCTTCAGGCGGCGGTACATGGTCTTATCGCAGGGCTCCTGGAGCTCGGGATGACCGTCCTGGTCGAGACCTCAGGAGCGGTAGACCTAAGCGCACTTGATCCACGGGCGATAAAGATCATGGACCTCAAGTGCCCGGCAAGCGGCGAGTCGGAGCGCAACCTTTGGGGAAACATCGAATATTTGACGGCGCACGACGAGGTGAAGTTCGTTATCGCCGGCCGTTCGGACTATGACTGGGCTCGGCACGTCATTACGGAGCACGGCCTCGAACGGCGAGTGAACGCCATACTGATGAGCCCGGTTTTCGGGCGCCTCGAACCGGTGCGCCTGGCCCAGTGGATATTGTCCGACGGTCTCGCCGCGCGCTTCCAACTCCAGCTCCACAAGCACATCTGGCCTCCCGGGACCCGCGGCGTTTAAAAAGCCGCGGACGATAACCCGATTGACAGCCACTGCAGCTATCGCGGCGGTGCTCACCACCCCGGTATAGCGATATAGGTATTGCCTCTGGCGACCCTAAGCCCGCTTGGGGAAGCGGCATTTCTTGAGAAACGCAACCACCTCGCCGGCAACGCGCTCGCGCTCGCGGTCTACGGTTACAACGTGAAAGCTTTCTTCGAGCGTGACCAAGCGCTTGTCCGGGACGGCAAGCTGGCGCATCAGGAGCGAAACATTGCGCCGGTAGGGACAGACATGGTCCTGGCGGCTGTGCACGATGATCGCCGGCCCTCGAATGTTGTCCAGCTTTTCGCGCACGTGCGCTGAAAGCTGCGTCAACTCCAGCGCTGCGGCCACAGGCATAAGCGTTACTCTTGGATAAACCCGGCGCGTTTCAGGGTCGGCGATATCAGGCCCGTTGCCGGCAAGATGGAATCGGCGAGCGAATGGTCCGAAATACCGCGCTATCGCCAAGGCAAACTCCGCGCTTCGGTTCAAATAAAACGCGGAGGCCAGCATCGCAACTCCTGCTACCTCGTCGCTGCGTTCGCAGGCCAAGCGCGCAGCCAGCACCGCGCCCATCGAGAGTCCAACCGCGACCACGGGGTCGCCGTGCGAACGAAGCTCATCAAACCCCTGCTCAGCGCTTTTGTACCAATCCTCGAAGCTGGTGCGGGCAAGTGCCTCGGGCGACCCGCCATGGCCAGCCAGACAGACGCCACGTGCTCGAAAACCGGACTGGGCTATACGCTCGCCGAGGTAGCGCATCTCATAAGGCGACCCGGTCAGACCGTGGATTAACAGCGCGCTGGCTTCCCTACCGTCAAACGAGAACTCGCCAACGTCGAGGCTAGGCGCGCCGGTTTCGCGACTAGCCGGCACTGCCATTTCCGCGGATGACCTTCCGGCAGGGCACGCGGCCGTCACGGTCGATGGAGCAGCGCCGGTCTCGCCGTGCGGAAGTTTTGCGTTTTGAGTCGCCGAATCGGCACGCGCACGGTCAGGCGGGAGCCCCGGTGCCGAGCTGGTTGGTGTCAACGATAATCCGGGCGCGCGCTTTCAGAGTGTTCAGGAAATCCTGCCATACCTGCATGCGGCGGTCGGTAAGAAGTTTCCGCTCGAACTGAGATGCGGCCTCGTTCCACTGCGTCTCATCGGGAGACCGGCGGCTCACGACCTCGAACACGTAGGCGTTGCCCCGATGTTCCATGGCACGGCCGATCATGGCTGGTGTCGCGGGCACCCGTGCGGCAGCGTCGGTTACTTCGACGAACTCGCCGACGCCCGGCACCACTCGCGTAGAACGCGAGAACGAACCGGTGGCATGCACCTTGAGCCCTTGGGCAGCAGCGACAGCAGCAAAATTGGCGGGGCTTTTGACCTGCGCAAGGAGTTTACGGGCCGCTGCAAGAGCCTCGTCCTCCGCCAGGGAACGGGCCAGCGCTGCCCGGACGGCGGGTTGGATTTGTGCAAAGTCCGGCACGTAAGCGGCCTTTCGTCCCAGCAGTTTCACCAGAAACGGTCCGTGGGTGCCGTTGAGCGCGCGCACTTCGCCCGACTTGAGCCCGAAAACGGCCCGCAACACGTCCACGTCTCTAGCCAGAACGTCGGGCGCTTCAGCCGGCGCGAAAAAGGGTGTCTCGACCGCTTCCAGGTGGTGTTTACGGGCAAGCGCGCGAAGGTCGCCTCCAGCCAGAGCACTGGAAAGGTCCCGGTCCGCTGCCTGACGGGCGAGTTTGAGCCCGACTTGGCGCCGCAATGCCTGATCGATCGCGGCGCGCGCCTCGGCCTCGGTATCGACGTGGGCCTTGCGGACCTCCTCGACTTGGATCACGTGATAGCCAAACCGCGTGCGGGCAATCACGAAGGTACCGGGCTTCGAACCAAAGGCGGCATCCTCGAAGTGCTTTACCAGCTCGCCGCGGGTAAAAAACCCGAGCTCGCCACCGCGATCGCGAGTTCCCTCGTCGTCCGAATACTTACGTGCAAGTTTTTTGAAGCTTGCCCCAGCCCTGAGCTGCTTCAGGATTTGCTCTGCTCCGGTCTTTGCAGCCAGATCTTCCGCCGGCGAGGCACCCTTGGGCACAGCGATAAGGATGTGGCGGGCACGCACGCTTTCGGGATGGGTGAAGAGCGTCTTCAGGTTCGTTCGATAAAAAGCGGCGCGCTGCTCGTCCGAAGGGTTAAACGTCCGGGCAAGCGTCGCCGGGTCGTAGAAGACGTACAGGAGCTGGATGCGCTCAGGTTCGCGGAACTCGTTCTTGTGCGCCTGGTAGTACGCTTCGATCTGCTTTGGCGTGGGATGGACGTCAGCTTCAAATTTTGCGTAGGGAAGCTCCACGTAGGCTAGCGAGAGCTGCAGGTTTTCAAGGTTATAGACGAGACGCGCCTCGGCGTTGCTGACGGTTACCGAGCGCGTAACCACCTGGCGCAAAGTGTTGATCAGCATCATCGAACGCGTCGCAGACTCGTATTCTGCCGGCACGAGGTTGTTGTCGCGCAACACCTCGCGATAAAGGCGCTCGTCGAATTGGCCATTGCTTTGGAATGAGCGCTGCGCGGCTATCTGGAGCTTGAGCGCCTGGTTGCTTATCCGCAGGCCAAGCCGCTTAGCCTCGGCTTCGAGCAGGTGGCGGTCGATAATCAGGTCGAGTGCCTGCTGGCGCAGATTGATGGTTTTCAAAAGGCCCGCCGCCTGATCGCCGTAAGTGGCCTGAAGGTTGCGCCGCAAACGCTCGGCTTCCTTGGTAACCTGGCTAGCCAGGATCTGCCGGCCGTCTACGCTCGCGACCGGGTGAATACGGTTGAAGAGGCCCGTTCCGACGCCCCAGAACGCGAACACTACGATGATCGCGAAGAAGACACCGCGCGTTGCCCAGGACTGGGCATGCTTTCGCATCGAGCTCAGCATCGTAAGGCAATCATACTGAGGCCTGGCGCGTGCGTGCAATTACGCCGTCGCGGGGTTTCCGGCGGCGCTCCCTGCCAGACATCGAGTTTTTCAGCGCGTCAAGGACTAAAATGCGGCGTTTGTACATTAGCAACTTGCTTGTCTTAAGCTTTCTCTGTTAGCGTCAAACGGGAGCCGAAACGGCGTGAAAAGGGTGGGCTGACTCGCCGCGAGCGGTTTGAGGCAGGTTGTGGGAAGCGCGGGAAACATTCGACCAGCCAGTCATGTTAGCGCGTCTCTGCTCATCAAAACATGCGATTGCATGAATTGGAAGATGTTTTCAAGAGTCGTTCCCTGACATGGCATGATTGGCAGGGTGGGCAATTGACCAAAATCGCACAACGAGGACTTTAATCAGGTCGTGCTGAACTCGATATTTGGCTGGTTCTCCAACGATCTTGCGATCGACCTCGGCACCGCTAATACCCTCATCTACATAAAGGGCGGAGGGATTGTCTGCAACGAGCCCTCGGTGGTGGCGGTACAAAAGGATTCGCGCGGGTCGCGGCGCGTGCTGGCTGTGGGTGCCGACGCCAAGAAGATGCTGGGCCGCACACCGGGTTCCATAGTGGCGATCCGACCGCTCAAAGACGGCGTGATCGCCGACTTCGAGATCACCGAGAGCATGCTGCGGCACTTCATCCAGAAGGTGCATACGGGCCGCACGCTGGTGCGCCCACGCCCCCGCATCGTTATATGCGTTCCCTTCGGGATTACGGCGGTGGAAAAACGCGCCGTTCGCGAGTCTGCGGAGTCAGCAGGCGCGCGCGAGGTCTACCTCATCGAGGAGCCGATGGCGGCAGCAATTGGGGCCGGACTCCCGATCACTGAGCCGACCGGCAACATGATCGTCGATATCGGGGGCGGCACGACCGAAGTTGCCGTGATTTCGCTCGCGGGCATCGTCTTCTCGCGCTCGGTCCGGGTGGCCGGCGACAAGATGGACGAGGCCATCATCCAGCACATCAAACGCAAGTATAACCTGCTCATCGGTGAGCGCAGCGCCGAGCTTATAAAGATTACCATCGGGTCGGCCTATCCCGGCAACGAGATCCAGACGATGGAAATCAAGGGACGCGACCTG
>JAJYVB010000072.1 GCA_021792265.1 Deltaproteobacteria bacterium
ATACCGCACCGGCTCAGGTGATCCTGCCCGGACCGAGCGCGGCTTTAAGCTTGTCGAGCATTGTTGCAGACCGCCGGCACAAGTTAAAGACAATCTTCCGTTCGCACTCGAAGCACAACAAAGCGGGTCCCGGGCTTAATATGGCATCTTAAATTTCGTGCGTTTGAGGTTGCTTCCTGCAGCGCAGCTCGGAAAACTCTGCGGGTTATGAGTGGCCGAAGTTACCGGGCCTGGCTATGCGCCCTGCTGGCGCTTGCTATGTACCTGCCGATTCTCGGGCACCCCCCGCTGCTCGAACCCGACGAAGGACGCTACGCCGAGATCGCGCGCGAGATGGTTATAAGCGGCGACTACCTGACACCGCGCAACGATTGGGTGCGCTACTTCGAAAAGCCGCCGCTGGTTTATTGGATTACGGCCGCGGCACTCAGAGTGTTTGGGCATAACGAGTTCGCCGTGAGGCTTCAGGCGGCCCTTTTCACTGCCGGCGAGGTGGCTGCAACCGAGGTGCTCGCGGAGCAAATGTTCGGGATACGCGCGGGGCTGCTGGCCGCCCTGTCGTTGGGTCTCAGCCCGATAGTCCTCGGTTTTGCGGTATTCGCGACCCTTGACCCCGCCCTTACCTTCTTTGTTACCGCGGCGCTCGTTGTTCTTTATCCGATCCTCGCCGAGGATGACCCCGGCATGGCCAGCGTCTCACGCCGGGTGTACGCAGCAGCCGCTCTTTTGGCCTTGGGAACGCTGACTAAAGGACCGGTAGCGGTGGTGTTGACCGGCGGGACCGTACTTGGCTTCCTCGTACTGGAAGGCAGAACCCGGCGGCTGCTGAAAATCCCGTGGTGGGGACCGCTTACCCTCTACCTCGCGGTAACCGCACCATGGTTCGTTGCAGTAGCCTGGCGCAACCCCGGCTTCGTTCGATTCTTCTTCGTGCACGAGCACGTCCAGCGTTACTTGAGCAGCCGGGAACATGGTTGGGGCCCGTACTTTTTCGTACCCGTGATCATAGCTGGAACCTGGCCGTGGCTGTACTTCGCCGGACTGGCGCTGAAGGCGTCTTGGCAGTCCGCCGAAGACGCCAGCGATGCTCAGTCACGCCGCGCGATCCATTTCCTTCTGGTTTGGTTTTTTTTGGTTTTTGTATTTTTTTCGATACCGCGCTCCAAGCTCGGCTCGTACATTCTGCCCGCCATCCCGGCGGTCGCCGTCCTGGCGGGCTTGGGCCTGGAAAGGCTCGGCCATATGGACCGCCGAGCGATGCGATGGGCAATAGGACCCTTCGCGTTGCTCAACGCCGCGCTTTCTTTGGGTCTGTTAATCGCTCTTGGTTTCGTGCGCACTCAGCTCAGCCGCCCCGTGGTCACGGACGGTCTGATTGCAGCCGTGGGGATCCTGTTGGCCGCAGTACTGACCTGGCTAGCCGTGCGTGGGCGTCGGAGTTCCGAGCTTGTGGCGGGCGCTATCGCTTTGGGCATGATGCTGGCTGGAGCCGGTGCCGCAAAAGCGCGCCTGGATGCCCGAGCCCTTTACAGCTATCGGCGCCTTGCGCGGGCCGTTGTGCCTTACCTCAAACCGGGATGCATACTGGGCTCGTATCGACACTTCGTGCAGGCCCTTCCCTTTTACACCGGCCATCGTGAGACGCTGATCGCGTACCGCGGCGAGTTGGCGCCCTTCAGCCGCGCGGCCGATGCGCGGGGGAGCTTTATCGGCACTGATCGCGGCCTTGCGCAAAGCTGGGCGTCGCAGTCGTGCGTCGTCGTCGTGGCCGATTTTGCCAACCTGCCGCATCTCGAGCGCCTCCTGCGACCCGCACCGTCTGTTATCGCGTGTGAGGGCAAGAAGCTCGCCCTGTACAATCGGCCGGTTCATGGCACCATCCATCGCTATAACTGCCGCGCGGGCCACTCCGGTTTTAGCCTCGGCCGGGGTGCCGAATAGTTCGCCAATCGCTGCTGGCCGGGTGACGCGCCGGCCTGACCGTCATGTGGCGGCCCGCGCCCGTAACCCGGAGCGGCACGCGGCGCGGATTTACATCGTGCGAGAGGCTCTGTAACTTCCCAAGCGGAGGTCCCGGCGGATGAAGGGGATGCTACTGCTGGCGCTCGTGGCAGGCGGCGGGCTGCTATTTTTCGGGTGTGCCGCGATGCATCAGGGCAGCGCTCAGACCGATTACGCCCAGGGCCGCCTCGACGATGCCGCCTCCGAGATTCAGAGTGCGCTCGCTTCGGACCCGGACAACCTTCAACTCAAGCATCTTGCGGCCAAGATTTTTACGGCTCGCGGGGTTCGCTCCTACCAGGGCGGTCAGATGGTGGCCGCAAGCGACGACTTTCATCGGGCCATTGACTATTACCCGACCGATGCCCAACCCTACGACTACCTAGGGCTTATCGCGTTTTCGCAGCACGATTGGCGCGACGCCCTTCGTTATGGGAGCCAAGCGGCTGGCCTGGCGGGAAAACCCGATCCAGGATACGTACACCAGGCACGCGAGGAATTGAGGCGCGAGCAAAGCGGGAACCCTGGGGTGCGCCGTGGGAGAAGACCGCAAAATTGGTCGTCACAAACCCAATGAAGGCTGTGGCGTGGAAGAAACCGTAGCTGCAGGCCGGCGCATGAGCGAAGCGGAAAAGGAGAGTGCCGGCACGGACGCGGGCGAGACCGCCGCTACAGGCGAGATTCAACCAGGCGTCGGCGCAGTGTTCGCCATGGCGCGGGAACATCGCGCAGTTTCACCAAGCAGCGCCGCGACTGGTAGCCGGGTTCCGCTTGCCTACATTCAGATGATCGAGAGCGGGGACTATGCCCGCATCGCCGACCGGATCTATCTGGTCCCATTCGTCAGAAGGTACGCCGCTTTTCTGGCGCTCGATCCGGAAGACATGGTGACGCGCTTCGTGCAGGAGGTTCAGCGTGCCGACTTGATCGCCTCGCGGATCGTGGAACCTATTGACCTTGGCGACCCGAGCAGGCGTCGCTTGCCGCTCTGGCTGTGGGTTGGCGGGTTGCTGCTAGCAGTTGCCGTCGGCTATGGGGCGGCCGCGAAAGTCCACTCCTGGAGAGCCCGAAAAGCAGCATCGTCGCAAGCGGGCCAGAACGCTGCGTCAACCCCAAGGCCGCAGGCCCCGAGCGCTGCTCCAGCCCCACAACGGCCGCCCGCCGCGCCGATGTCCTCATCCGCTGCAGCCGGCGCAGCGGGGTCCGTGCAGGCCCAGATCCCGGTGCCATCCACGGTCTCGGCCGCCCCAGGCCTTGCATCCGACAACAGAGGCCGGCCGAACTCCAAGGGAAGGCGGTAGCCCGGCTAGGACGGCACGGCATTCGTGCTCTTGTCAAACCTCAACGTGTGATTACCCTTTTGAGTGTGGGAACGGGAACCCGCGCGTTATGGCCAGGATACCTGATACATGGTCGCCGCTTAGAGAACTGAACCGTTTGCACCGGGATGTTAACGACCTGCTGGACCGCGCCTTCGGCGTGCCCTCGAAGCCATCCTACCTCGAGCCCCCGGTCGAATCGTTCGTCGAAAATCGCAAGCTCGTTGTACTGGCGGATCTTCCGGGCATCGACCCGAAGGAAGTCGACATTTCGGTTGAGGGCAACATCCTCAAGTTCTCGGCGACCCGGCGCCCGGAGCCAGGATCGGCCGAGCGGCAGTATCTCGTGCGAGAGTTGAGGTACGGAACTTTTGCGCGCTCGCTCGAACTGCCAGACAACGCACGAGGGGGCGAAGTGAAGGCAGTTTATCGAGCCGGGGTTCTACAGCTCACCATCCCGCTGGTGGACACACCGCGCAACCGAAAGATCCCGATCCGATTCGCGAAGGGCGAGGATCGCTGATTGGCTGCCGGACCGCGTTCGCCGGAGGCACTTTGAAAGCCCACGCCGGAGCGGGCCGCGGCTAAACGCAGGCCGGCCGATTCAGTAACCGTCCCGCACGGTCAATGCAGAATGGCGTTGGCTATTTCCTCGGCAATCAGTTCACGCGCGCGGTGCAAGTTGGCGCCGGGATGGAGAACTGCGACGACCGTTAGTCCTCCGGTGCTGTTACCGCTGAGCCCCGCACGAGCGACAATCGCCGTGTCGTATTGATTTGCGGATGTTTCCGCCGGATGGGGAGCCAAATAAGCCGGCGCGCTGTTGCCCATCGCCAGGTTAGCGGCTTGCTGCGCGTAGTTAAACTGCTGCATCAGTGGATTTTCGGGGGCAAGCGCCTCCTGCCGTGCCGCTGCGGCATACGGATCTGCTGGCGATCCGCCGACGCTGCCGCCAAGCATGGGCACTGAGGCTCCGGCCTGGCGCAGCAGCGCCGCCACCCCCGGGTCACCGGGAGCGATATCGGAAACGGTAGCCCCCGGCGTGAGCGCACGGCTGCTCACGGTCACGGTCAGTGTCAGCGCCTTGACGCTGCTGGTGCCCGCCAGACGGTTGGCAGCACGCAGGTCCTGGCGCAAGACCTCCGCGACCACCGGGTCGGTCGAGATCACGTTGAGCATCGCGTCAGGAGGAGCGTTGAGTGCCCCGCTTGATCTAAGCTCCGTAGCCTGCGCCGGACTGTAAGCAACGCCAATCAGCGTTACCGCGGTCAAAAGCGCGGTGAGCAATCGCACACCAAAATCAAAGCCTGTTGGAAGGGACGGTTTCAAGCCGCCTGTTGCCTGCGCTTCATGAACGGACCCGCTTTGCTGACTTCGCGAACGAAATCCGCCTCGTTTCGGCCTGGACCATTCCGCCATCTTTACGGAACCTTTTGCGCCAGCGCCTCTTCAGCCTGTACACGGCGCCTTCTTTCGAGCCTCTCTGCCAGCCCGGCGTTGCCGAGCGCGAGAACCGAGGCGGCCAGCAGGGCGGCGTTCGCGGCGCCCGCCTTTCCAATGGCCACTGTGGCAACCGGCACGCCGCGCGGCATCTGCACGGTGGAAAGCAACGCGTCGAGACCGCCAAGGGGTGCGCTCTCGATAGGCACCCCGATGACCGGGAGCAGCGTCCGAGCGGCCAGTGCCCCGGCAAGATGGGCGGCGCCACCGGCCCCTGCAATCAGCACCTTAAGGCCGCGTCCCGCTGCCTGGTCAGCATAGCGTGCGGTCTCTTCGGGATTGCGATGAGCGGAAAGTACCCTGGCCTCGTGCGCAACCTCGAGTTGGTTTAGAATTTCGACCGCGGCCGCCATCTGAGCGTAGTCGCTCTTGCTGCCCATCACTATACCCACTACCGGTGCATCCGCTGATACCATCGAAAAGCCTCCTGCTAAGCATGCAGTTTACTACGCCGATGGAGCCTGTTTCCTGCCCAGGCACTTGTCAAGCGGGCGCATCGCCGGCCCGATTGGGCTATAAATCTTGCGGGTCCTCGGATGGCGACGCCAATTCCTGAAAACCGATGCGGCTTCTCGCTTGGCGGGGTCGTCCAGGCGACGAGCGGCACGCTCCATGGCAACGCACGGATAACCGCCTCGTCGGTCTCCATCGATACGCGAACCCTTAAACCTGGCTCGCTGTTCGTGGCGCTTCACGGCGCGGGACGCGATGGCCACGATTTTGTCCCGGCGGCCGTTAAGGCGGGTGCAGTGGCGGCGGTGCTCGAACGCGGCCGAGGCCAGTCTCCCCTTGCCAGCGTCGAAGTGCCGGACACACTCGCCGCGCTCGGCATGCTTGCTCGCTTCCATCTTGAGCGGATGAGAGCGGCTGGGTCCCTGATATCGATAGGGATTACCGGTTCGGCGGGCAAGACCACAACCAAAGAACTAACGGCTGCCGCGGCGCATGCGCTATTTGGCGAAACCCTTGCCACGCCTGGAAACCTGAACAACCGCATCGGAGTACCGATGACTCTCTTCACGCTCGGTCCGCAGCATCGGGCGGCGGTAATCGAATGCGGGACCAACCTGCCGGGAGAAGTAGACTCGCTTGGAACCATTCTCGCACCGGACGCTGCGCTTGTGGTCAACGTAGACATCGAGCATAGCGAAGGTCTCGGCAGCCTGGAGCAAATTGCCGCGGAGGAAACAGCGATCCTGCGCCACGCTAAAGTCGCGGTGGTGCCGGCTGGTGACGCGCTTATCGCCAGGTTCGTGCCGTCAAGGATCGCAAAACTGACTTTCGGCACCGCGGCAGAGGCAGACGTCCGACTGACGCGGCGAATCGTCGTCGGCCAGGGACGCCAAAGGGTGACCTACAGATTTGGCACTGGTCTCGTCGAACCCGGCGTCGAACCAGTCTTGGAGACCGAGCTGGCCGTTGTCGGCCCCGGTTCAGCGATCAATGCCGCCGCCGCGCTGGCGGCCGTTGCCGCATGCGCGCATCCGCTGAGCCGGGAACGTTTAGCAGCGTTGGCGCGCGCAGTTGCAGAGGTTAATCCAATCCCCGGCCGGCTCGCTCCCCTAGAGGTCGCTGGCGCCCTGGTCATCGACGATACCTACAATGCCAATCCGCGTTCGGTACAAACCGCCTTCGAGGCGGCACGGGAAATCGCCGATGGGCTCCACGCAAGGCTGGTCGTCGCCCTGGGTGACATGCTCGAACTGGGTAGCCTGGCGATCGAAAGCCATCGAGCTGCGCTGCGCGCGCTTTGGGAGCTTCGCCCAGACGCGGTTATCCTGGTGGGCTCCCAAATGGGTGACGCGTTTGACGCGTCGCCTAGTCCCGCTTCGGTGACAGTGGTGCGCGCTCCCGATAGCGACGCCGCCTCCCGGCTGGCTACCAGCCTGATAAACGGCGGCGACGTCGTCCTGGTCAAAGGGTCGCGGGGTATGCGAATGGAGCGGCTAATCGAAGCGCTTGCGCAGCGCTGACCGGCCGAAGCGCTGGTAGGTAGGAGCTGCTTCCCTTAAAACGCCCGGCAAGCGCGACGGAGCGCAAGTTCGGAGCGTGTCAGCGCACCCTCTCGAAAAAAACTTATTGCCCATTGCCAACGGATGAGACACGATTGTATTGGTGCGTAGGATCGTCATAGCACTGGCGTGGCTTTTCGCGATTAGTGCATATCCGGGGCACTGCAACCTGGCAGGGGCGATGCCCCCCGGTTCGAATGCCGGGTGCCACTCGAAGCGTTCTTCCAATCGCTCGTGCTGCAGCACGCAAAGCTACTTGCCCGAATGCTGCGGCACGACAGCCAACCATCGCGTTTCGCCCGCCAGCGATTCCTGGGTCGGTTCTCCGAGTCAAGCCCCCTGCGCGGCGCAGCAAACTCCGAATGACGGCCCTTTGCTGCGTGCCGTTTCAACCGGGCGCGAATTATGGCCGCCCGGCGATTCGCGGCTTGCCCGTCTTTGTAAATTCCAGATCTGATCATCGGCTCCCGGTTCTTTCTGCGCTCCCGCACCTGAGCGGGAAGCGTGGACTCTTTCTCCGTCCGGCCAGCGTGTTTTACCGCGCCGTAGAGCGCGAGCGCGGCCTGACAGTTTTCCCCGGCGCACTGCACGGGTTCCTTCGGTTGTACGCAAGGCCGTGCGCCGCCGGGCGCTTGCGAGAATTAGTGGCAATGTCAGCTCGATCGCGCGCCAACGTCACCAGGAGAGCCATATGCGGAATGATCGAAGAGCAAGCCCGAAACGTGCCGTAGCAGGTCTCCTTGCCCTCTCTATAGTCAGTGCTGGCCCACTGGCAGCCGGTTGTAAAAGTCCTTCGCAACCGGGCGCCTCTTCAGCAAGCGATGCAGTGAGACGCGAGACGCAGCGGCTGGATCCGGCACAGCCGGCAACGTTCATCTCCTACAACCGATCAATAACCCTCACTTCAGCGCAACGGGGAATCATGGAGCGGGCCCTGTCCACGATCCCGGCGCCTTGCTGTGCGAAATACACGATGGCCACCTGCTGCTGCCCGTGCAATCTGGCCAAAAGCGCCTGGGGATTATCAAAGTACCTGATCGCCGAGCGCGGGTACGAGGCGCCGCGGGTCAGGAAGACGGTACTCGACTGGCTGCGAGTGACCAACCCGGACGGCTATACCGGCAATGCCTGTTTTACTGGTGGCTGCGACCGCTCTTTCGCCGATAACGGATGTGGCGGAATGAACGAAAAACAACTGATCGCCCATCGATGAGTATCGCTCGAAGGCGCAACGACAATAGCCGGCAACTGGCCGCAAAACGGAGCTCAAAGGCATCAGCTATGTACGCTCAAACACTCGTGCCATGGAATCGCAAAGTTTGCGCCGCCGCGCTATTCGTCCTCCTTCTTGCCGGATGGGGCCCGAGGGCGACCGCGGGAGGACAGTCTCCTGCCCTGAAGTTCGGCCCGTCGCCGCCAGCACCGCCCGCGGGCAACTCGCCACGAGGTTCGCGGGAGATCCCAGCCACCGGCTCAAGAACCAAGAAAGCAGGTGCCGATTCGGCGCCGGCAGCTACGAACGAGGTGGACCTGGAGCGAACGCCTTCGCTGGACGCGGTTGAGCGCTACGCCCTTGAACACAATCCGGCCATTCGCGCGGCCCGCGAGGCGTGGCGCGCCGCCGAGAGCCGGATCACGGTCGAGGGTTCTTACGAGAATCCGATGATCGAGTACATGCCGGATACCTACAACATGGCGGAAACTCGCGCCGGTCCGGAGACCGGAGGCGTCGCGTTCTCGCAGCGTATTCCGTTCCCGGGAAAACTCACGATGCGTGCGAGAGCCGCCAGCGAGCAGGAGCAAGCCGCTCACGAAACTCTGCTTGCTGTCAGTCAGGAGACACTGCGGAAAATCCGGAGCAGCTACGCAGATTTTTATTTGGCCGACCGCGCTCTCCAAGTGAACTCGCAGACCATGGTGCTAGCGCGCCAGTTCGAGGCGATTGCCGAAGCGAAATACCGGGTGGGAAAAGTTCCGGAGCAGGACGTCATACAATCGCAGGAGGAACTTAGCCGCCTGGCCACGCAGCGAGTCGGCTTTTCACAAGAGCGCAACAGCGCCGTGGGCAGGATCGATACGCTGCTCGATCGCGCACCGCGTGCCCCGCTCGGCACTCCCGTTGAGATGACCGCAAGGAAACTTAAGGTGCCGCTCAGCGGCCTGATCGAGGCGGACCGAGTTACACGACCCGAGATCAGGGCCGAAAAGCACCTCGTCCAGGCTCGTGAGTATTCCCTAACCCTTGCCAAAATGGGTTACCTGCCCGACTTCTCGATCGGTGGAGAGTACATCGGCGTCGACGGGCACATGGGTGTACCCGGCTTCATAAAAGACGGCCACGACATCTGGGCAGCCACTCTCGGTTTCTCCGTCCCGATCTGGATTGACCGCGTGAGAGCGCAAGTCGACGAGGCCGGCGCGCAGCTCGCGCAGGAAAAATTCACGCGCCGCAACGTCGAGGATGCCGTCAACGATCAGGTGCAGGATGCATACGAGCGGCTGATGGCGGCGGCGAGCAACGAGGCGATTTATCGGACAACGCTGCTGCCGCAGACTGCCGAGCGCATCCGGGCCGCCGTCGCCGGCTACCAGACTGGCATCGTGGATTTCCTCACGCTGGTTGACAGTCTCAAGTCCTACGAGGACGTTCGGCTGCTGCGCTACCAAAGCGTCCGTGCCTACCAGGTTGCAGCAGCGGACTTAATCCGCGCCGTGGGCAGGCCGATTGCGGGGATAGCAAGATGACGATTTTAGCATCAGGCGGGAGCCGCATTGGCGCAGCACTTATCGCTGCCGCGCTGGTCTTTTCTCTTTCGGCATGCGCGCGGCCGCATGCCGGCAACAGGACGGCGAATCCCCAGACAAGTGCGTCGCCGGCTGCAACGCAGCATCGCAAAATACTTTACTGGAAGTCCTCAATGATGCCTGGCTTCCGCTCCAACAAGCCAGGCAAGGATACGATGGGGATGGATCTGGTGCCGGTCTACGCCGGCGAAGTCCCGTCCGGCCCTGCCGGAACGGTGGCGGTCAGTCCCGAGACCGTTCAGCAAATCGGCGTTAAAACCACGGTCGTAAAGCGCAAATTACTGCGCCGGGACGTGCGTACGATTGGGCGCATCGATTACGACGAAAGCCTGGTGACCGACGTGGCACCCAAGATTGGCGGCTGGGTCGAGGAGCAGTACGTCAACTTCCCGGGGCAGATGGTTCGCAAAGGGCAGGCGCTGGGAACGATCTACAGTCCCGAGCTGGTAGCTACCGAGCAAGAATATCTTAATGCACTGAAGTACCGCGGACAGCTCAAGAACACGCCTCTCGAAGACGCATCCTCAGGGGCTCAGAATCTTGTTCAGGCAGTCGAAACCCGCCTCAGATACTGGAACATAACCGACGCGCAAATTCGCGCGCTGAAGCAGCGTGGAAAGATTACTCGCACGATGGTCTTATACGCGCCCTTCACGGGAATCGTCGTCAAAAAGAATGTCTTCCAGGGTGGGTATGTGAATCCTGGGCAGGCAATGTATCGGCTCGCGAACATCGCAAAGATTTGGGTCTATGCCGATGTCTACGAATACGAGACACCATGGCTTCATCTCGGCCAGGAGGCGACGATGACCCTCTCTTACGACCCGGGAGCTACTTACCACGGCAGAGTGATCTACGTGTATCCGTACTTGAAGCGTGAGACTCGGACGCTGGAAGTCAGAATGGAGTTCCGCAACGGGCCTCGTTTCGAATTGAAGCCGGGAATGTGGGCAAACGTGGATCTCAGGCCCGACGTGGCGAAACAGGCTCTGGTCGTTCCGGTCGAAGCCGTTATTCAGACGGGCAAAAGGAACTTCGTGGTCATGGCCCTGGGTAATGGGCATTTTGCGCCCCGCCAGGTGGAGCTTGGCGCGCAAGCGGGTAATGATTTCGAAGTATTAAGCGGCCTCAGGGCCGGCGATCGCATCGTGAATTCGGCCGAGTTTCTGATCAATTCCGAAAGCGCGCTTCAGTCGGCGTTCAACAAGATGACATGGGAGCCGCCGGGCAAAGGCACCGGGGTTAAGGCCGTCAAGCCGCAGGAAAGCGCTCCATCAGGCGTACCACCGCCGATGCCGGGAATGGGAATGCCTCAGCACGGGCCGGAGAACCAGCCCCAGCGGCCCGATGGGGAGTAGAAGAAGATGCTCAATCGCGTCATCACGTGGTCGGTCCATAACCAGTTTCTGGTTCTAATTTTCGTCGTGGCGATTGTAGGTGCAGGAACCTATGCGTTCCTCAACATTCCGGTCGACGCCCTGCCGGACGTGAGCGACGTTCAGGTAATCGTTTACACACGCTGGCCGGGCCAACCGCCGCAGATTGTCGAAGACCAGGTGACCTACCCGATCAGCACAACGATGCTGGCAATCGCCAACGTCAAAGTGGTGCGGGCTTATTCCTTCTTCGGTTACTCGTTCGTTTACGTCATTTTCAAGGACGGTACCGATATCTACTGGGCGCGCAGCCGGGTCCTGGAATATCTGAGCTCCCTGCAGGGAAGGATGCCGCCGGGCGTGACGCCGGCGCTGGGACCTGACGCTACGCCTGTGGGATGGGTGTATGAATATGCACTGGTCGACCGCACTGGCAACAACGATCTGGCGAAGTTGCGAACCATCCAGGACTGGTATCTCCGCTACCAGCTTGAAACCGTGCCCGGCGTCGCCGAAGTCGCCGACCTCGGCGGCTTCGTCAAACAATACCAGGTCAATGTCGACCCAAACCGGCTGCTCGCCTACGACATCCCGCTGGGCAAGGTCATCCGAGCGGTTCAGCGCAGCAACAACGACGTGGGCGGCCGCGTGGTCGAGTACGGCGAGGCCGAGCACATGGTTGAGGGCATCGGCTACATCGAGACGCTGAACGATCTGCGCAATATTCCGGTCGGCGTCGATGGGCACGGAACGCCGATCCTGGTCGACGACATCGCCAACGTTCAATACGGTCCCGATATGAGGCGCGGTCTTGCCGAACTTGACAACTTGGGCGACGTGGTCGTCGGCATCATCGAGATGCGCTATTTCAACAACGCGCTCGATGTAATCAACCGGGTCAAGGCAAAGCTGGCACAGTTAAAGAAGACGCTGCCAAAAGGTGTCGAAATCGTACCGGTCTACGATCGGTCGGCATTGATTCACCGCGCGCAGGGCACACTGCGCAGCAAGCTTATTGAAGAGAGTATCATCGTCGCCCTCGTGTGCATCGTGTTTCTTATGCATTTGCGCTCCGCCCTGGTCGCAATCGTGACGCTGCCGCTGGGAATTTTGATGGCGATGACCGTCATGTACTTCCAGGGCATAGTCGCGAACATAATGTCGCTGGGCGGCATAGCGATCGCGATCGGTGCAATGATTGATGGCGCGATCGTCATGATCGAAAACGCGCACAAGCATCTGGAGCGCGACCACGGAAAAAAGCCGCACTGGGACATAATCATAGACTCCTCGAAGGAAGTTGGGCCGGCGCTTTTTTTCTCCCTGCTTATAATCGCGGCAGGCTTTCTTCCGGTCTTCGCGTTGACCGGCCAGTCCGGCAGGATGTTCAAGCCGCTTGCCTTTACCAAAACCTATTCAATGATAGGTGCGGCGCTGCTCTCGGTCACGTTGGTGCCGGTACTGATGGGTTATCTGATTCGCGGCCGGATTCCGCCCGAGATGCGAAACCCGCTGACGCGCGCGCTGGTCTGGGCCTATCGCCCGGTTTTGCGCTGGGCGCTGAAGTTGCGCTGGCTGGTTCTGGCTCTGGCGGCGGCGGTGCTGGTTTTGACTGTCCTTCCCTACGAGCGTCTGGGGTCCGAGTTTCTCCCTCCGCTCAACGAGGGCGACCTGCTCTACATGCCGTCGGCCTTGCCGGGGCTGTCGGCGCAAAAGGCGTCCGAGCTGCTGCAGCAGACGAACCGGCTGATCAAGAGCGTGCCCGAGGTGGCCAGCGTCCACGGCAAGGCCGGGCGCGCCTTCGCCATCGACGAACGGAGCCTGTCCGCCGGCGCTCTGTGGCCCGCCAGTCTTCCTCTCCTCATCGCCCTCACCGGCCTCCGCTCCCTAGCCGGCT
>JAJYVB010000073.1 GCA_021792265.1 Deltaproteobacteria bacterium
GCGGGGAATCCTCGCTGCGCTCGGAATGACAGGAAAAATTCACGGGCTCTCAGAATGACAATCGAAACGCGCGCTTCTGTCGTTCTGAGCAAAGCGAAGAATCTCACTCCAGCGAAGCTAGTTAGTCAAGTTAGCTGCGGGACATCACACTAGAAATCGAGCTTCACGCCGGCCAAAACGGTAAGCGGCGGCGATGGGAAACCGAAGGCCTGCGAATAGTTGCGGTCGAAAAGATTCTCCATTCGCGTGAAGACCTCCTCATTCTGGATCGCGCGCCATCGGATTCCCGGCGAATAGGAAAGCACCAGGTCGAAGATGTGGTATTGGCCATGACTCCGGATCCCAAAGGGCGCCGCAGTCTCGATGTCGCTGCGGTCACCGACGAAGGTATAGGCGAGGCTGATAAGCGCCTGGTCGGTCTCGGCCAGCAGATGCGGGAAAGTGTACTGCGCGAGGCCAAAGGCGGCATATTTTGGCACTCTCACCGGCTGGATTGACGGAGAGATCGAAACGTGAGTTTCGCTGATGTAGGTAAAATTGCCGGTCAGCGAGAAGCCGTCGAACGGTTTGAGCGTCGGTTCGATTTCGACGCCCTGGGTATCGACCCGTCCGGCGTTGGCGCTTATGACTCCGAAAAGACAGGTAGGGCATGGGGCAGCAACTACCAAATCGTGGACTCGGCGCGAAAAGTAAGTTGCGGTAACGGAACCGACGCCGCCCAGGCGCTGGGTTATTCCGCCGTCATATTCGCTCGAGATCTCCGGCTTTAGGTGGGGGTTGCCGAAGTCGGGATAATAGAGTTCGTTGAAGGCTGGGGCGCGAAACCCCTCCGTATAGCTGCCGCGCAGCGTAGTACCGGTCTCGCGCAGCGGGATCGCGACTGCCCAGTCCGGACTTACTTCATTGCCGAACTGGCTGTTGCCGTCCACCCGGAAGCCGCCGGTTGCCAGCAGGTGGCCGTCGAGAAGACGCGCTTCCTGCTCGACGTAGCCTGCATAATCCTGGCGGCTGGCGTGGAAAATGGTGGTGGAAGGCGGGAACGGCGGCGCCACGCTCTGGAAAAAGCTTCCCGACCGCGCCCATCGATCCCTGAACTCGAAACCCACGAGCGTGCGAAAGCCTTTGGCCCAGCGGTAGGTAAGCTCGTCATCGACGCCCCGCATCTCGTCGGGAACGTCGCTGAAATCGTAGAACTCGTTGCCGGGAAAGGGGTAACTGTTGAGCCTTATATCGTTGCGGACGTAAAAGACGCTGGTGTGGTTGCGCAGCCGGTCGGTGAAGGAATGGTCGATCACGCCGTTGAACATCATGAACTCGCTGCGCTGATGGGCGTTGGGGTTATTCGGGCCAGGGATGGAAAAATTCATGAGGCCGACGTCCGCCACGTTGTAGCGCCCGAAAAATCGCACCGTAGTGTTTTCGTCGAGGTCGTAGTCGAGCCGAACGTTGCTGGCCATGTTCTCGAAGCCGTTGTTGACCGACTGGTACCCGCCGGTCGAAACGTAGGTCAGTCCGCCCGAATAGTGAAAACGATCCTCGGCGCCGGAAAGCGTGAAGACCTGCCTTTGGGTCGAAAAAGATCCGCCCTCCGAGTACAGGCTCTCCTGCGGCGCACCCTCTCCCTCCTGCGTGATCAGGTTCACCACGCCGCCGATCGCCGCTGAGCCGTAAAGCGCGCCGCCCGCGCCGCGCAAGACCTCGATACGGTCTAGATCCGGCGTGGTCATGTTGGCCAGGTCGAAGCCGCCTGTGGCTCCGGTATTGACGGGCACACCGTCAACCATGATGAGGGTCTCTGCGGCGGTGGAGCCGCGAATTGAGATGTCGCTAAGCGTTCCCTGCCCGCCGCTTTGCGTCACCTCGACTCCGGGAACCTGGCGTAGAACGGTTGCGACAGACTGAATCTGCTGGCTCTGGATCTGTTCGCTGTCGACAACTGACACCGTTGTGCCGATCTGAGAGATCGGCTGGGCGATTCGTGTCGCCGTCACGACCACCGGAGCGAGCTTTTGAGCCGTCTCGGCTGACCCCTGGGCGGCCGAGCCAGCCGCGGCCGTCTTTGCGGACGACACGGAGTTGGAAGCAGGACTTGCGCTCTTGCCGCCGGGCGTTTTGACTGCGCCCGACGCATTGGTGCCCGCCGCCGTTGCAGACGATGCGCCCCCCGATGCCGTCGGGGGCGTGCCGGAAGGCTGCGAGCTCGATGAAGCCGCTTGCGCTTTGGCGACGGGCGTTAGTATCCCGAACGAAACCGAGAAGACCAGCGGGAAAACCCGCGCGAGAGCCGTCAGTTTCATAGCATCCTCCGTGCTATGCGTCGGCCTTCGGCGGGAATGGCTATCTTACGCGGCCAGCTCGAAACGCAAAGCCCGACCCTGGCAGACACCGAGATCGGGCTTCAGCAGGCACTACGGCCTGAAGCCACCCTCCCCGCGGAAGGCAAACGACTTAGCCACCCGATCGGTCTCCTGACTCGGGGTTCATCCTCCGGCCCGCCTTCCCGAAAAGCTTCGGTGGCGAAACTGGGCCTTCGTCCCCCCACACAGTTGCGGGGCAGCGCCGGATTCTCACCGGCTTCCCGTTCACCGGGTGTAGGCGAATTAACTACGCTGCAGCGGCCGCCATGTCAACCAAGCGCGGCTTGAACGTGGCGGCCGCCATCGAACGCGCTAGCGCTCAGGAAGCGGCGGCGCGAGCGGCCCCTAGCGCCGCCTCGAAATCGGGTTGGTTGGTAGCTTCTTTGACGTACTCGACGTGGGTCAACTTGTTGGCACGATCGACTACGAAGACAGCACGCGTGAGCAGATGCAGCTCCTTGATGAGTGTGCCGTAGCTTGCGCCAAACGAGGCGTCCCGATAGTCGCTGAGCGTTGTTACCTTGTCGACGCCCGCGGCCCCGCACCATCTTGCCTGGGCAAACGGCAGGTCCATCGAGACCGTGAGCACTTGCACGACGCCGGGAAGTTTGGCCGCTTCCTCGTTAAAGCGGCGCGTCTCGGCGTCGCACACGGGAGTGTCGAGCGACGGAACCGAGGCGATGATTTTGACCTTGCCCTTGAAGTCGTCAAGCGTTACCGGCTTGAGCCCCGCGCCCGTTAACGTAAAGGCTGGAGCTTGCTGGCCCGGCTTGAGCTGCGGGCCAACCAGGGTCATCGCGTTTCCGCGCATCGTCACTGCACCATGACGTTCCTCTGCCATCGAAGTTTCCTCTCCAATCGGATTTGAGCCCGCGGCGCCAACCGCGGTGACCGCAACCGTTCGCGCAGGACACACTTCCGATGCCCGCCTCTCCGGCCATAACTCGACGGCCTTCCGGCCCTTGAGCGAGCGGCGGTGCGCCAGCGGCTGATCGGCCTCGTGCTCTCACATAGTATGAACACTTGGCGGGCCGCAGCCAATCGGAGCGCGGCCGGTATTCCCAAGGCAGGGCATTACACGAGTGGACAAAGCTTTCATCGAGCCAACAATTGAACGCGAGTTGCAAGCTGAAGGGCCGGGCGGCGCGGGTGCAATGGGATCGCGGGCAAAGAGGTCAGCAGCCAGCCTGCACCCGGACATTGCAGCTCCTCGGCGCGACAGCCGCATGGATCAGCGCCAACGTCCGCTGATCGCGCTGTTCGGCAGCTCGGCGCCAAACTCGGGCGATTCGCTCTTCGACCTGAGCTACAGGACGGGAAGGATTCTGGGCCAATCCGGTTTCGATCTGATGACGGGCGGGTATCGCGGTGTGATGGAAGCGGCGAGCCGTGGCGCGCATGAAGCGGGAGCCCGTGTCGTAGGCGTCACGATGAAAATCTTCAAGGACCCGCCCAATCCGTACCTGGTTCGGGTGGTGCGCGCGTCAACTTTCTACCAACGCTTTCGATGGCTGGTCGACCGGGCGGACGCGTACGTCGCCTTGCAGGGCGGGATGGGAACCCTGGCCGAAGTAGCATTTGCCTGGCAGCAGCTCGCTACGGGAGTGGCCCGGCGGCGCCCGCTCGTGCTGATGGGCGCGCCATGGCGCGCGATCGTAAGCAACTGGCGGGTCAACCTGACCGCCAGGGAAAGGGAGTACGCGTATTTGAGCGTCGTCGACAGTCCTGACGAGGCTTGCGCGATCCTGCGCGATTTCTTTTTCGGTCAGACCAGCCGTGCAGCCCGCGCCAGGGAACACCGGGGCGAGCAGTCGGGAAGGAAGTAACCGCCCGCCATCCGTGTAGGGCCTCGCAGCGTCGCCGGGTCAACCGTCCGCTTCTAGGAACGTAGAGGAGGAAGTGGCACGTAGGCCACACCGGTGGGGTCGCGGCGCCCCGCTGGCCCTTTGAACCGACTTTTCTCATAAACAACCAAAATCACGCGCAAAATTGCCGGTTTTTCGGGGCCGTGCCCACGACTGAAACAGGGTCCGGGCGCCGGCCAGAACTTGAGAAAAAACGCCTTGAACCGACGGGACGCAAGAGGACCTTGCCTGCTGTGGGCAGCCCGCCGCCCTGCACGCCAACCTGCGCCGAATCCTAACGCAATTTTTTCGCTGGGACGGTCGTCAGGTAGATCCCGGCCCAACCGGCCTCTTCGGTGCCCATGCTCACGTTGACAGCGAGCGAGTTGCCCCGGAAACCGTCGCGCTCAAGACCCATAGCCGTGACCGGGAGAACCGCTGCCGTGAGTGGGTCAACGGCCTCAGGATCGATCAAGGTTCCGTCCATGCCCGTCTTGACCACGGTCTGGATCGGCGAGTCGCTCGGCCCTTTGCGGAGGTAGATGCCGTCGACCGGGTTGACATACGCCCCGTTGACCACATGGCCCGTCCTGGCCTTGAAGGCTGCATGGAAGGTCGGGTCCTTCAGAGACCCATTGACCAGGCCAGACACTGCCACAAATGTTGCCGAGCGCCAGCGCGCTGGCTCACCAGCGTCGTCCGATTCCCCCGTGCCGGGAACGAGGCCCGAGAAGTTCCAGTAAACAAAGTCGGTGAAATCAGACGGCGCCTTCGCGACCACAAACGTCTCATGGGCGACGGTGTCGTGGACGAAGATACCCTGGTGCACAGGGACCGTCGTCGTAAAACCGTTGGGATACTGCTGCTTGCAGTATACGACCCGTCCTTTGTTCCCCTCGTTGACGCATTGCAGAACCAGCGTCGTGAACTCGGATCCCCAGGCACCCCAGAAGGCGACGAAACGTCCGTCGAAGGAGACCCCTTCGCCAAGCCTATTGAATACCGTTCCCTTCTTTTCGCCGGGAACACGATCGCCGATTTTCACGAGCGCGCTGAGTAGCGGTCTCTGCCCCGTTAGCGGTGCCAGGTAGATGCCGCCCTCGGTGGGATTTTCCTCGTTATCGAAGCCGGCGAAGACAGCTTCGCGGAGGGCCGCGCTGGGAGGTGCCGTGGAACCGAAGGGAGTTGAGGTGCCAGGAATGAGCGTGTCGGTATCCGCGATGACGGCCACGGAGTTGGTGCCGCCCGCGGGAGCGAGATCCGCCGCGCCCTCGGAAACCGGAATCGCCTCGTCCGCCAGGTTACGGTAGTACACGCCGGTCTTGCTGATTGTCGCATCAGGATTGGCTGGATCGGGCGCGCTATAGTTGCCCTTAAACACGATCGTTGCATCGTCGGTCACCGCCGGGGCGCCGGGGAAAACGTCGAACTTGACCGGCGGTGTGGTTCCCGGTACGGCGAAGAAGCTGAAGTCGGGCACCGCGCCGAGGTTGCTCGCGCCGGTGATCAGATTTCCGAAAGGGTTGGTGTAGATGCCCGTAGTGCCGGCACGCGTCTCAGTGATGCCGTCCGGGAGCAGATAGTTCCAGACCGGTTGGTGGTTTCCACGGGAGGCGATGGTGTCGGACCACATGTCGATGCGCGGAAACGACGGCGGTTCGACAAAGGTCGACCCGAGGTTGTTTGGCTGAGGCACTGTGGTATTACGGTCGAAGATCGTAACCACAGGCGTCGCCAGAGCCATGTCACGGGTGAAGATGCCGTGAGCTGGCTCGCCCGTCGCCCCGCCCTTGCTCCGCGCGCGGAAGACTACCAGCCGGTTGACGCTAAGCGAGGGCTGATTGTAGCTGTTAAAGTTTCGAGTGTCGCCGGGGACCGTGACGCCATTATTTACGACGGTGGTCCAGGTAAAAGTCGCCTGCGCGAACGATGGGGGAGCCAGTGCGTTGCTGACAAAGAGTGCGAACAACAGTGTTGCTAGTCTCAATATTCGCGTGTTTTTCATGGAGGTCTTCCTAGGCGACGAAAAGTGCTCGGCGTGCAGAGAGAAGCTATATAAGCTGCGTTACGCATTAAGTATGCCAATGGAGACAGGAGCCAGGTTTCTGTGAAGCACACGGCGCTGATTAGAGCGTCAATGGGGTTGGCCGCAACCCCTTCGTTACGGTTGACATAATCCTGCTTTTATCGTGAGACGCCAAAACCGTGCCTGACGATTTGAGGACTAAGGGCCTGCCAAGCTGGCCATCGGGGCTCGGAAGTCGAAGGGTGCAAACTTGCCGGCGTCGAGCACCGTGGCTGGGCGCCGAAATGAGAGAAGTGCTAATAAAGTAAAGGCAATTGGAGGAGGAAGGGGCCCGGTGGCCCCACCGGTCTTCAAAACCGGCTTGGCAGCCTTAACGGTTGCCGGAAGGTTCGACTCCTTCCCCCCTCCGCCAGCTAGAAAGCCCCATACGTTATTGATTTTGTCCAGCGCTGTCACCTTTGCTGGTAGCCGCTCGCATCAGCGGAATCGCGCTCGTACTTTTTTGTCACAACGAGTTTATGGCGACGATTCGACGGAATCGCTACTCGCTCCGGGACCGCTCCACCCCTCTCGATGGCCTCCGCCTCTCAAGCAATGCCATGCTCCTTTTCTGTTGTCGGTCTGTCCGCCCGTTCTATAAACGCGCCTCGGCGGTTTGTTTTTTTCCTAGAATGGCTTCCACCTCGCCGTCAGAGATCTGGCGGAAATCGAGATAAAACTGGCCCACAGCGAAGAAATTCTCGGGCGTTTCGAGACAAACGATTTCGTCGGCGTCGCTTTGCAGCGCTTCGATGCTCTCTACCGGCGCGACCGGCGTAGCGAGTATCAAGCGCTTTGGTTTTTGCCGGCGGACGCCGCGCAGGGCGGCACGGACCGAGGAACCCGTGGCAATTCCGTCATCAACCACGATAACGGTCTTGCCAGCGAGCGGAATCTTGGGACGACCACCTCGGTACGCGGCTTCGCGGCGGTTCACTTCCTTCAGTTGCCTCTCGATTTCAGCCTTGATGTATTCGTCCGAAACCCCGAGGCGCTCGATGATGTCCTGGTCGAAAATCGCACGTGGGTGGTCCCCGTTGACCACCGCGCCGATCCCCAGCTCCGGTTGGTCCGGCGCTCCGAGCTTGCGCACCACGATTACATCCAGCGGGGCGCCCAAGGCGTTGGCAACCTCTTTCGCGACCGGCGCGCCGCCGCGAGGAATGCCGAGCACGACTGCGTCTGTGTGGGCGTACAACATAAGCCGTTGCGCGAGCAGTCGCCCCGCCGCCTGGCGATCTGTATAGACGACGGGATCCTCCTTCGCTTGATCGGCGGCCTCGGGCTTTTTCAAGTGGCGTCCGAACCAATTCCCGGCGAGTTCGGCCACCTGCTCCAGTGCTCCGGGTTCCTCGAACAGATGCGTAGCTCCGGGCACGATCTTGAGCGATTTTTCACAACGAAGGACGCGGTAAGCCTTCTCATTGAGCTCGATTACTCCGAAGTCATGACCGCCAACGATCAGCAACGTCGGCGCTCTCACGGCCCCCAGGTGTCGAATGGCTAGGTCCGGGCGGCCCCCGCGCGACACGACAGCGCGAATCGCCTTCTCTTGCGCCGCGGCGACCAAAGCAGCGGCGGCTCCGGTGCTCGCTCCGAAATATCCCAACGGGTAATCGCTGATGTCGCGTTTGTTTCTGAGCCATCGCGTACCAGCCAAGAGCCGGTGTGCCAGGAAGTCGATGTCGAAAACATTTTCGCGGTCCGCAGCTTCCTCCTCTGTCAGCAGGTCGAAGAGCAGTGTTCCAATTCCGGTGTTCTGAAGAGCCGCAGCGACGAATTGGTTGCGCGGGCTAAGGCGGCTGCTGCCGCTTCCATGGGCGAACAGGACCACACCGATTGCGCGCTTTGGAACCGTGAGTTGGCCTTCCAACTCGACTGAGTCGGAAGATATGAGCACTCGTTGCGTCACGCAGTGCTACCTCGCCTGACGTCGCTGTCGAGCGCCTGGCGGAAATTGTGCCATCGCGGCAACTTTTGGGTGCGCATCGGCCAATCGGGTGAGTGAGCCGCAGCCACCAGGTCGTTTAGTACTGCTGCCCGAGCAGTTCGCCGCGCGCGCCGACCTCCTTGAGGCTTTCGGTGCGGCGGTTCATCTTCAATTCAATGCACGCACCATCTGTGCCACGCGATGAACCCGAATTTTTGGCAAGGCGCGGCGGGATCAATTCCGGTAGACGCGGCGCTCGATTGGTTAGGCTGTCGCGATCGGAGTCACAAGCTCCGCCTATGAACTAAAGAGCCCCGTTTGAGGAATCATCCTACGCGAACATCGTTCCCTTTTCTGTGCCGACTGGACTTGTAACTGCGGCGGTTAATCAAGCGTCCGGGCCGGTCTTTAGGAATCGCGACCCTGGCACGGATCATGCCGTCTGATCCTGAAAGTAAGCGGCGCGCCGATGCGCTCGAGGTACGTGCAATCGTTACGGGTGACAGACGACTCTCAAGCGCATGAAGCTATTATTCGTAGGAGACGTGATGCTGGGCAGGCTGGTTAACGACCTGCTCAGACTCAAGAGCCCGGATTATCCTTGGGGCGACACGAAAATTCTCTTTGATCAGGCGGACTGGCGGGCCTGTAATCTTGAATGCGTTATTTCCGACCGCGGTCGGCCGTGGGGTATCACCCCCAAGGCCTTTCACTTCCGCTCTGACGCGAAGAACATCGCGACGCTCAAGAGCGCGCGAATCGATGCCGTGTCGCTCGCGAACAACCATACGTTGGACTTCGAGTACGACGCGATGTTCGAGATGCTACGGCTGCTCGACGAGGCTGGAATTCAACATTCGGGTGCGGGGATGGACCTGGCGCACGCCGCAGCTCCGGCAATTTCGTGCGTGGGCGGCGTGAGGATTGGAATGATCGCGATGACCGATAATCAGCCCGAGTGGGAGGCGCGGCCGGCGCACCCGGGCATACTCTATTCGCCGATCGACGAAACCGACGATAGGGCGCAGCTAATCATCCACGCGCTGCGCGACATGCGGACCCGCGTCGGCGTGGCGATCGTGTCCGTGCACTGGGGCCCGAACTGGGGATACTGGCCACTGGCTGCGCACGTGCGTTTCGGTCGCGCGCTGGTCGATGCGGGTGCAGATATCGTCTTCGGACATTCCGGACATGTCTTCCAAGGTGTGGAGATATACAAGCAGCGGCCAATAATCTACTGTGCAGGCAATTTCATTGACGACTACGCGGTCGACGAAGTAGAACGCAACGACGAGTCGTTCGTGTTCGTCGCGGAGATTGTCGGCTCCCGTATCCAGCGATTGCGACTTCATCCCACCTCGATTGCCAATTACCAGGCGACGATGGCCCGCGGCGAGCGTGGCGCGCAAATTGCCGAGAAGATGGCTCGACTATGTGCGGGGATGCGCACGCAAGCGCGCTGGCTCGCGGCAGACCAGGTGCTCGAAATACCTGCAATCAGCGAGAACCGGTGAGCCTCGTGTTTGGCGCACTGGCCCGGGATCTGATCTCAGCTCCTCGCGGAACTGCAGCGCCGCCCTTTGGCGGCCTCGGCCCTCGCCGTTGCCGAGCGCCCGTACCGCGCCGCCTCGCTTTACTTCACGCTGACTCTGCTCCGGTTCCTCGAAGGCACCGTCATGAAAGAGAGCGTTGAGGACCTCTGGGATCGAAGTTTCAAGAACCTGCCCACGCATGAGCAGGAGCGTCTCAAGGATTTCGACCGCAAGTTCTATGCGGTCCCATGCGCCCTCAAGGACTATCACGACTACGATACTCAGCTCGACGCGATCCTTCGCGCCGTCATCGGCCAGAACGACATCCGGGTCGATTACGCGGGGCTTACCGGCTAGGGCAAGCAGCACGACTTCGAGCCCTATACGCTGGTCGCGTATCGCGGGGGCCCTTACGTGCTCGGGCTCAGCCGGCGACATCGGAACCTCATCTACCTTGCCGTAGAGCGCATCCGTAACGTGGACTTTATAGCTGACCGAGACGGGAATAGGATCCGCTTTGCCTATCCGAAGGGCTACCATCCCGCAAAGCATCTGGACGGAACCTTCGGACTACTCGACGGCCCCGAGACAAAGGTAGAAGTTCTGTTGCTGGAAAACACCGAGGCGTACTTGCGACACCGTATGATTCATCCGACGCAGAGATTTCATCGGCGGCACGATGGCACGACGGTCCTCACGATGCGTGTGCGGGGAACCACGGAGTTGCGAAACTTCATCCTGAGCCTCGGCCCTTGGGTGAAAGTCCTCGGACCGGTTTCGCTGCGCGACGAGCTAGCCGATCTTGCCGGGCAGATGGCAAACCTTTATCGGAACAACCGACGGCACCCCTCAATAGGCTTGGGCATGCATCCGGAAAGCAGCCGCCGCCAACCGTGAAAAGCTCGGCAGTGCTGCCACGTCGGCGATCGGATAGGGTGGCGCGGCGTTGCGGTTGGGGATCCTGGCTATCGGAAAAGTGCTAATAGACTGGAGGATTTCGGAGGAGGAAGGGGCCCGGTGGCCCCACCGGTCTTCAAAACCGGCTTGGCAGCCTTAACGGTTGCCGGAAGGTTCGACTCCTTCCCCCCTCCGCCAGCAAACCGATCGAGCGCGCAGCGCCGGGTGAGGGAGCTTGAATGTGCTCTGCAATTCTGTCGGGCAAATTGAACGCGAGGTGGCCAAAGTCGAGTACATGCGCTACTTAGCGGGGAGCGTGCGCGCTCATACCGCTAGGCGCTTTGCGGATGGAACGTTTGCTCCAGCCGAGTACCGAGGCTCAGGACCATCGACGATCTGACCCAAATAGCCGACATCGCAAGCATCGTCGGGCTTGTGGTCACGTTGGTCGGGTTCGGCATTGCGATACACCAAATCCGCGCAACGAAGACCGCGTCAGAGCAAGCGAAAGAGGTAGCGGAGGGAGTAAGAAACCAAATTCTCCAGATGAACGCGGTGCGCGGATTGGACGCAGCGATCAAAGCTTTCGAGATCATTCGCAAGTTGCACCGCGCCGAGTCTTGGGATGCC
Organism: Deltaproteobacteria bacterium; assembly: GCA_021792265.1. GTDB lineage: Bacteria > Desulfobacterota > Binatia > Binatales > Binataceae > JAJYVB01. Next base: position 11,256 of record JAJYVB010000073.1, read on the forward strand.
CTTCCCGAACTGTACACCTCTCTGAAGCACGAACTTATAGCGATCAAGGTTCGTACCCCAAATATGTCCGACGCGCACAGAACACAGCTTCAGAACGCTATTCAGCAAATCTCGAACATGGAAAAGCAGGTGGAAGGCACCATCGGCGGCGGAAGCACACCGGAGGTAGATCGGATGAATAACGTGGTATCTAGACAGATGGACCGCCTAGGACAGGTGATTGTGGAGTTGCAAATAGCAATCGAGCGACCGAGGCAATGATCCAATGGCCGACAAAAGACTTTTTGAAATTGTTAAGTTACTCCTTGAGCAGACGGAAGCCCGAAAGGTGCAGTGGGAGAAGAGCGCAACGAAGGGTGCGTTTCTGACTTCCTTCGCAAAATACTCCGTAGTGATGGCCGGAACCTCCCAAATGCCACACCTATTCCTGTACGACGAAGATGGAGACGTGGTCGAAGACCTAGCTTTGGCAGACACGTTCACAAATGGCGACGTGAAAGAGGCGCTGGAGCGGCTTTACATACTTGCACGCCGACGTGCGCTAGGCACAGACGAGGCGCTCGACGACATCCTGAAAAGTTTGCGCACTGGCAGAACGTAGGCGATTCTGCGTGCAAATGTTTCCGTATTGGTCAAGTGAAGTACAAGCGCCGCGCTCCGCTATGGCAGGATAGTCCGCTCTGTTCGGCGTTATTGGTCCCTCACCCGCGCCTTTGGCGCGACCTCTCCCGATTGCAGGGAGAGGTGAAGACCCGCCGATGCCAAGATTGTGGCCGGGAACGCGCCTAACCTGCCGATTGCGGTGTTGAGTTAACAATTCCGTAACATTTCTTTCATCGCCGAATCATGGCTCTGTCCTATCGTTAGCCCCGAAGAAAGCGCCGGAACACGTGTGTCCGGCCATGCCCCGGCGGGGAACTGCCGGGCAGAAAATCAAGAAGGGGAAAGCCCGTGTCCAAACTGTTCCGTAGGAAGGTCTCTACCGGACTGGGTTGGTATGTGAAAGCCTGCGCAGCGGCACTCCTTGTCGCGGTGTCGCTATGGGCGACCGCGCCCGGCCTGGCGGCGCTGCAACTCACCGGCGCAGGCTCGACCTTCGACTATCCGTTTTTCTCCAAGGCTTTTTACATTTACAGCCGAAAGCATCCGGACCTCGCCGTCAACTACCAGTCGATCGGCAGTGGCGGCGGTATCCAGCAATTTATCGCGCGCACCGTCGACTTCGGCGCCACCGACGTGCCCATGGATGCCGGAGAACTCAAGCGGGCCGGCGGACCCGTGCTCCAGCTCCCGGTCACGCTCGGCGGCGAGGCGATCGCCTACAACCTGCCCGGTATTGGCAAGGGCCTCCGGATGACGCGGGAGCTTATCACCGACATCTACCTGGGCAAGGTGTCCAAGTGGAACGACCCCGCGATCACGCGCCTAAACTCGTCGCTCAAGCT
>JAJYVB010000074.1 GCA_021792265.1 Deltaproteobacteria bacterium
TGAGCTCTCGCTGTTGCGAGAGGCCTGGGTTAGCTTGGTGGGGGCGGTCCTGGCCTCGCATTCCTGGCCGATGTCGTCACTGCCTGTAAGCGGAGCCCACAGAATGAACTCAAGCTTGCCGTCATGATTAATGTCCTGCACGTCGCTATGACCCGTAAACACTAGGTCGGATGAGTAATCTTCGAAACCGGTCGCAGTCTTGTCGAAAATGTCCGACGAATTACATCCGCCTGTACCACCGCTGTCGATGGAAACAATGAGAGAGAGATTGCCCGAATGTCGCAGGTCTGCGAAACGATAACTGCACACTCGAGTAAAAGCATTGCCCCAGGCCCCGTTCACGAAGGACTGCACAAGACTTTTGGGCGGCGGCTTTGCTGCCAAGCTGTGCGCGCTAATTGGCGACCAATCGTACGAGGCCAACGCGGGAGGCTTGACGGCAACGGCTCGCGCGCGGCTAGACGCCAGCAAAAGACAGTAAGCCAAGCCGCCCAGCATGGCAAAGGTGCCTAACTTTCCGATAAATCGGCCTGCTGCACAAAGCCGCTTCACCGTAGCAGAGCTTATCCGTGGCAATAAGCGAAAGCCAACTTGCGCCATCATGGCGATCCGCTCTTTGAGAGAGTCCATCAATTTATGATTACGCGCATTTTTTGCATTCTTCCCCCCAGGTAATTGTGCTGTTGGGATAGGGGGTCGTATAGGCAGGAGGATCGGGCACGGGTGCTGTTCCCGTACACGAAGTAGTCGCAGACGGAGGTGGGGCTTTCGGAATGGTTCCTCTAACCTCTGCTACATAGCAGACGCCGCAATGGTTTGTGGGATTGATCTCCCATATCTATTGCTTTGAGCAGTTAGTGCCTGTTTTAGTGCCGGGGCATGCCGGCTTGTAATACTGTAAATAGGCCTTAGCTGACGTGTATGCTGGGCATCCGCCTTCCGCACTCACCGAAGCATTGGAAACGCTCGTTCCGTTGAACCACGTTGCACCACCGGTGGTAGGGTGCTGGCCGGAGATTCCAATTTGATAGCTGACGTTACTGCCAGGAGTGAGGGCGAGATTGCTGATCCTGCTGTATGAACCGCCGCCGCTTCCCCAAAGAATACCCGACGCCGTTTGCATTCCCCCCGCGGCGATTACTTCAACGGTGTTATTGGCGTTGTTCCAGTCGCTGGGTACGGTCCAACTGTTGCCCGAAGTAAGAAAGACGACCTTGGTTTGTGCCAGTAACGGAAACGGCATGGAGAAGAGTGTCAGGAGAAAGACCGGAAACGCTATAGCGCAGCGAAATGAAATTGGCGCCACGGAACTCCCTGAACGATTGAACTCGTAACTCGCCGATTGAGCATACGAACTTCCAGCGCTCCCATGGCGCTTTTTCGTCACAATCGACGCAAGCGCAATTCGAGCAGACCTGACGTTGCTATCTCGGAATGGGCCGAATCGACGTTCAGAAGCCCCCAGAACCGCTTCGATCGTGGCTTCGAGCATCCCCCATCCGCCAGACGAAACAGCGAGAGACGCATAACACCGCACAGTGAGCGCTGTCAAGCTCAGCTAAGACTCGCGCGGGTATGCATTCGCGCAGCGCGGAAGCTGCGGGCGGCTCAGCCGCTCGCCCGCGCTGTCAAGGCATCGGCAAGCTCGATGAGCACCGCAGCAACCTCGGCCGGTCCCTCCACGCGGAAGGCAGCGAAACTCGGGTGTGCGGGGCCAACCAGCACGGTCGTGGCGTCGCGGCCTCGCAAAGCAAAAAAGGCATCCTCATCGGTGGTATCGTCGCCGATATAAGCAACGTGCGGGTTAGCCAGCCCTGCGTGCTCGACGAGCCATAGGACCGCGGAGCCCTTGTTGCATTCCAAATTGGGAAGCATCTCGAGGACCATCTTGCCCTCGAGCATCCGTAAATGTGGCGCTTTAGAAGCAACGAAGCGGCGGATCCGGTCCAGCAGCACCCGCGCTGCTTCGCGTTCGGCCAGGCGATAATGCAGGGCCAGCGCGAGCCGCTTGTCTTCCACCAGGAAGCCGCTTTGTCCATTAACGGCCGCCCGGACAAAGTTCCGCACCCGTTCCAGGTCAGGCAGCGCTGCCGCCGCCCCTTCGGCGGTCAGCACCGTGCCATCAGTCCCAGAAAACTCCAGGCCGTGCGTGCCGACCATCATCAATCCACGGTCGATCCCCAGGAGCCGTCGCAAGGTAGCGATGTCGCGCCCGCTTATCACGGCCGCCACGACCCGTCCGGGCAGTCGCGACAGCGCCTCGAGTGCGGCACGGACACCCGTGAGCGGGCCAGCCGCGCCAACGTCTGCGGTGATCTCGGACAAAGTGCCGTCGTAGTCGAGGCAGAGCAGCAGCGGCGATCGCTCTACGGCACGTATCAGATGTCCCGGGGCAAGCGGCGCCGGGGTCTTAGTGGGCAGCGGCCTCAGCCGTGCATCCGGCTTCAAGCTCGAACTCTTTGCGGAGCGTGCCGAGAAACTCGCTCGACCACCGCTCGAGGCTGTTGCTGCGCACCTTCTCCCGCAGAACGCTCATCCGCTGCGCGCGCGTCTCGGCACTCATCTCGATTGCCTGGCGCAGCCGCAAGGCGATGGCTTCGGAGTCATAAGGATTGACTAACAACGCCTCGGTCAATTCCTCGGCAGCGCCGGCAAACTCACTCAGGATGAGCACGGCGTCGTCGTTGGGGTGCGCGGCGATAAATTCCTTGGCGACCAGGTTCATGCCGTCGCGAAGCGGCGTCAGCAGGGCGATGTCCGCACCCGCATAGTAGGCAGCCAGCTCGTCGGTGCTGAGCTGCGTGTAAAGGTAGCGAATCGGCACCCAGCCCTCGGATGAAAAACGCCCGACGATGCGCCCCACGCACTCGTCAACCTGGCCCTTAAGCCGTACGTAGTCAGCCAGTTTGGTGCGCGATGGGACCGCGATGAGCACCAGGGTCACGAGACGATGGTAGGCGGGGTTGATCTCAAGGAAGCGCTCGAAGCCAAGCAGCCGTTCGAGGATGCCTTTGGTGTAATCGAGACGGTCGACCCCGAGCACAATAACCGGGCTGCGCAGCCCGCGCCGAATCCTCTGCGCCCGCTCGCGAATCCGAGGACTCGCAGCAAGCTGCTCGAAGTAGTCGGCCGGAATCCCGAGTGGAAACGGGAGCACCCGGCTCGTGCCCGACTGGTAGCGGACGCGGCCGTCGCTCCAATCCACCTGGGCGCCCAGGACCCTTTCGCAGGCCTCAAGAAAGTTGGCGGTGTAAGACGGAGTGTGGAAACCGACCAGGTTCGCCCCCAGCATCCCTTCCAGCAGCTCACTGCGCCACGGGAAAACCCGGTACAGCTCGACCGGCGGAAACGGCACGTGCCAGAAGACTCCGATTGGAAGATCGGTGCGGCGAGCCCGGACCAGGCGCGGGGTCAGGGCCAGGTGGAAGTCCTGAATCCACAGCTCGGAGCCGCCGGGAACAACAGTCGCCGCACGCTCGGCGAACTTCCGGTTGACTGCGCGATACTGCTGCCAGTGGGCCGCATCGAAGTGGCAGTTCGACACCATCGAATGCATCAACGGCCACAACGCTCGGTTGCACATCCCGTGGTAGTACTGCGAAACCTCGCGCTCATCGAGATCAACCAACGATAGCCCGAAGCCCAGGTGCGGGGCCGGCGCCGGCGGAGTCAGCGCCGCCTGTCCCTCCGACCAGGCAATCCACAGGCCACCGTTGCGCCCCAGAAGCCGCAGGAACGTCGTTCCCACACCGCCGACAGTCGGTTCGAGCCTGGCCCGCGAGCCTTCGCGCACGACGCGAATCGGTGCGCGATTCGACATCACTACCAGTGTCGGCTCATTTGCGGCAGTCTTCCGCTCCTCACGCTGGTCGTAGGACGGTGATGCTGAGACGTTCTTGTTGCGATAAGAATCCACTAGCCCGCCGCCAGATGGATTGAAAAAAGCCGCGAAAAATGGAGAAGTAAGTTATACATACCCCATTGTCCGGCGAGCGGGCAAGCCGCCCGGTTCCGGGAAGAATCCTGTTGATGGCTCAATTAGCCGATACCGAGCGCCCCTTCGAATTCATGTCGCGGCTGAACCTTACGCTGCTCACGGACCTCCGGGCACGCGACGCCGCCGAACTACTCGAGCATCTGCGCGTCGTCCCCGGCGCGGTCATATACCATCATACACACCACTTCCTGGTACAGCATCAGTACCTCTCGCCCGAACCACCCAACGATTTCGCCTTCTGGGTCTCGAACATGCTGCTCGAAGAGCGGCTGGGCGAAGAACTGGCGGCAGTGGACGTATTGCGGTTCGCGACAATTCACGAACTGCGCGAAGCGCTGGTCCACGTCATCGAGAACTTTCTCGAGGGCTGCACAAACCTGCGCGTCGCGCCCCCGGGCGAAGAGTTCTACTTCGAACAGTCGGTCTCCTTTGTGCTGCCTACCGGAATTGTCGCGCGTAACCTGAGTCAGTTCCGGGACGGCCTCGCGCAGGTCTCGCTCAACTCGATTTCCTACCACATGTTCGACGCCCGCCTGCGGCTCGAACAGGGCGGTGACAACGACTTCTCGAAATGGCTGGAAGCGGCGCTGGACGAGCGGGAGGTAGCTGCGGCGATGCGGAGGCTCGATCCGTACACCCACACCGAGGAAGGACTTCGCCGCCAGATGATCGCGCTGATAGACGCAAGGCTGCACAGGGAGTCGGAACGTGCCCGTTCTGGATGATTACGCACCCATAGTCGGCGAGGGGACGGTCAAGGAATTGAAGCTTTTGGGCGACCGCCTGGCCGGGCAGCGCGTCGTCAACGTCAACTCAACCCGCGTGGGCGGCGGAGTCGCAGAGATTCTCACCCGGCTGGTGCCGCTACTCAACGAGGTAGGCGTGAAGGCCCGATGGGAGGTGATGTCGGGAAGCGAAGAGTTTTTCGAACTCACCAAGAAGCTTCACAACGCGCTCCACGGCCGCCCCGCAACGTTCACCGCCGTCGAGCGAGAGACGTACCAGAGGACCACCACGGCCAATCTGCGTGCCCTCGACCTCGAAGCCGACATCTGTTTCATCCATGACCCGCAGCCGGCCGGCCTCATCGCAGCGCGCCAATCTCTGGACAGCCGATGGATCTGGCGATGCCACATCGACGTGTCCGCGCCGGCTCCCGGCGCCTGGGAATTCATCGCGCCGATGGTGGAGAAATACGATCTCAGCGTTTTCTCGGCGCCGCAATTCGCGCGCAGCCTGCCAATTCCACAGGCGTTGGTTGCTCCCTCGATCGATCCCCTGTCGGACAAAAACCGCGAGCTAAGCAAGTCCGAATGCGAAGCCATTCTGACGAAGTTGGGAATACGCAGCGATAAGCCCATCGTGACGCAGGTATCGCGTTTCGACCGCTGGAAAGACCCCCTCGGCGTGATCCAGGCTTGGCGCCTGGCGCGTCAAAGGGTCGATTGCCAGCTTATCCTGGCCGGGGGAAGCGCCACTGACGACCCCGAAGGAGCCGAGGTGCTGCGCGAGGTGCGCCAGCAAGCTAACGGCGACCCCGACGTGCATATTCTCGACCTGCCACCGACGGCAAACCTCGAGATCAACGCCATCCAGCGTGCCTCCAGCGTCGTCATTCAAAAATCGCTCAAGGAGGGCTTCGGGCTCACCGTGTCGGAAGCGCTATGGAAAGCGAAGCCCGTAATCGCCGGCGCGGTGGGCGGAATCCCGCTCCAGGTGAGCCACAAGTACTCGGGCATCCTGACTCACACTACCGAGGGCGTGGCCTTCTGGATAAAGCAACTGTTATCCGCTTCAGACTTCGCCCGGCGGCTGGGCGAGAACGGCCGCGAGCACGTGCGCAACAACTTCCTGCTGACCCGCCACATGCGCGACCACCTGCTCTGCTTCCTCTATCTGCTGAAAGGCCCCGAGAACATAATCCGGCTCTGACAGCACCTGAATGAGGAGTGTTACCGCAGGCCGCCAGCCGCCGCCGGTCAGGCAGAAAAGGCGCGCTGCTCGATCCTCACTTCGGCCGCTGCGAGCGGCCGGCACGCCAGGCATGCAGCTATCCCTACCAGCAGCAGGATAACGAAGAGCTCGAAAGCCATCGTATAGCGGCCGGTCAAATCGAAGATTCGGCCGGTAACGATAGGCCCGAGCACAGCACCCACGGTGTTAAAGAGCCAGGTCACGCCAGCGAGCGAACCGTAGCGCTTGAGACCGAGCGACTCTGCGACCAGCAGGGGAACCAGAACCAGGGGCGATTCGAAGGTCAAGCCGAAGAGTACGATAAACGTTACTACAGCCCAGGGGGCCAGGGCGGCGAAAAGCAAGACGATAGCCAACGCTTCGACCGCGAAGTTCACCGCTATGGCAAAGCGCGCGCCCATGCGGTCGGCGACCCAACCCATCAGCAGCTTGCCCAGCGTCGCAACGCCAAAGGAAAGACTCAGAACCGCTGCTGCCGATTGCGGCCGAAAAGCAAGCGTTCGGAAGTAGGGAATGAGATGCACGATGGAAGCGGTCACGACAAAGGCGAAGCACACCTGCGTGACTTGAATCATCCAAAATGAGCGCGTAGTGAGCGCCTCGGCCACCTCAAAACCCGGGACGGCACCGGACGCGTCATGTGCCTCACCGAAAACGCGCTCGGTGGGTTTGCTCCGAACAAACAGCAGAACCATCGGGATTACGACCACCAACATCGGAGCGGCCAGTACCAGGTACCCAAAGCGCCATCCACCCCAGTCCACGGCCGTCTGCGCAACCAGGGTCATCGACATAGCACCGACCGAGGTTCCAGCCATCGCCAGCCCCATCGCGAACCCACGCCGTTTGCCGAACCAATTCGAGATGACCAGGGTTGTGGGAACGATGGTGGCGGCTCCAAGGCCTACGCCCGCCATAAAGTAGGCCATCATGAGCGGTGGGAATGAATGAACGCGGCTTGCCCCGATAAACGAGAGCGCGGAAATCAGAGCCCCTGCCACCATTACCGGCCGCGCGTCGACCCGGTCGAGGATCCAGCCAATAATCGGCGCGCTAAGTCCGAGCGACAGCGTTACCAGGCTCGCCAGCATCGAGAGCCGCGCCCGGCTCACGTGAAACTGTTTCAGCAGCGGCCCGAAAAATACGCCGCTCGTCGCGTAACTACCGGCGAAAACCAAAAAGAGGGCAGCGAAAAGAGTCGCAACAATAAACCAGGCTTGGCGCTCCTGCTTGCTCATCCTGTCCCCCTGAGCGCACCCGGCTGGACGCCCGATGCGCGGCTACCCAACATTAGCCGCACGCTGGGCTCGCGTCGATAAAATCCACTGGAGTCACTGAAGCGACGGCGCAGCCCCGAGCGCCGTTGCCGGAATGTAGCCTTCGAGGCCACTGCGCATCCTAATCCGGAAGTAGTTGAGGGCAAGGCCGACAACGTGCACCTCATGTCCCTGGTGAACCTCGGCCACCTTCTTGCTCCAGCGATTGGGTTCCGAGCGGACGCTTGCATTGGCGGTAAGCGTGAAGATCTTGTCAACCGGCTTGAGCACTTCAACCGCCTTTGTCTCAACATAGCCGACCTTGCCGGTGCGCAGCCTCACGCGCAGAAAGTAACGCGTCGAACCGGTGACAACCACGTACTTGGGAGCGTGGACCCGCGCAACATGCGCGCTGTGCGTTGTGGGACGGGCGTAGACCCACGCATCCTCGCGAAGCTGAAGCCGCGCGCGCGCCGGTTCAACGGCAACCGTGGCCGTAATCGGCCGACGCGCAACCCGGTGGGCCGCTCTGACGGCCGGTCGCTTGCTGACGGTGGGTGACTCAGCCGCGGCCGGCGTTGCGGCCCGCTCCGGCTCAATTGTGGTAAGCGGCGCGGGAGCTGGAGATTCTTGGGCGGCAAGCCTCCCCGGCCAAGGCCAAACCAGAGCCATAACAAGTCCCAGGGCTAAGGCACTCGCGCCCAGGCCTGGCCGCAAGAGGTCCCAAGCGCTCAAGTCGGCTGTTGTTTGTGTCGTCATCTTGGCAAAGCTCCCATGTTTTAGCACGCACCGCATACCCGGCATCGGGTGACGTCGCAGGGCTTGGTCTGATGCTCAAAATGAGCCTTTTTACGTTCCGACAGCAGGAACCATTTGTGAACGTGATGGTCGATGAAATCCCACGCCAGCAGTTCGTCATGGCCAAACCGCCGCGTTACGTAAGCGTCGGGGTCTACCAGCGCGCTGTCTACGGTGGCGTGCGCTTCACGGCGGATCATCCGCAGCTCACGCCAGATGTCGCCGGACCCCTGGCACTGTGCCGCACACAATCGCTCCAGTATCGCCCCTACCCGCCGGTCGCCGCGCGACACCAACGCCTGGAAGTAGGCCTCGCGGGGCGATTCGGCGTCCAGCTCGACGCCGTCTAGCCGGCCTAGAGCCGATCGTAGCAGGGCAATCTTACGTTTGAGGCTTTGCGGCGGCTCCATCGGATCCCACTGAAATGGCGTCCATGGTTTAGGCACGAAGGGATTGAGCGACACCGTCACGTGCCCGACCGGGCGGCCGGCGCCGCGCGTGCGGGCGAGGATTTTGCCGGTCAACTCGGCCATCGCGAGCACGTCTTCCTCGTGCTCCTCGGGAAGTCCCACCATGAAATAAAGCTTCAGGTTTTCGACGCCGTGGCCAACCAACAACTCGGCGGCCCCAAGGATCTGCGGTTCCGAAAGATTCTTATTGATCACCTTGCGCATCCGCTCGCTCCCCGCCTCGGGCGCAATAGTTACGCTATGACTGCCAGCTCGGGTGAGCGCTGCGGCCAGGGCCGGCGTTATGCAATCGGCTTTGAGCGAAGAGGGCGAAAGGCGTCCACCGCGCGCCGCTACTTCCGCCGCCAACCCGGCCACACCCGGCACGCTCGCCATCTCCGCTCCGACCAGCCCGATAACCTGCCGTTCGGCAAGGCCGCGGCGAGCCTCTTCGGCCAGCCCCTCGGGCGCGCGGTAGCGGATCGGGCGGTACATGAAGCCCGCCGCGCAAAAACGGCATCCCCATTGGCATCCGCGGCTCGCCTCGACCAGGTACATATCGCCGAAGACCGATTCCTCGGTCAGAATCCGCGACGCGGTTGGGAACCGGTCCAGATTACGGACGACGCGGCGGCTTACACGCGGCTCGCCCATACCGCTGAATGCCAGTTCGACGAGACGTCCCGACTCGTTGTAAACAGGGTTAAATCGCTCGGGACGATAGGCGCCGCCGATCTCGGAGACCGCGTCGAGGAGCTCGGCAGTACCAAGTTTTCGCGCGGCTGCATAGCGCTCAAGGAACTCCGGGACCATCTCTTCGCCCTCGCCGATAAGAAAAAGATCGACAAAATCGGCAATTGGTTCCGGGTTGAGAAAGACTGCCGACCCGCCGCATATGACGAGCGGGTATGCGCGATTCGCCCGGGACCGGCGGCGCGCCGGAATTCCTGCAAGGTCCAGAATAGCGAGCAGGTTAAGGTAGTCAGTTTCGAAAGCGACCGAAAACGCAATGATGTCGAAATCGGAAAGCGGGCGGCCCTGCTCGAACGAAACCAGCCGCCCACGCGTTCGCATCGCCGCCAGTTCGTCAGGATCGGGAAGAAAAGCCCGGTCGGCATCAACCAGCCTATGCGAATCGAAAATCTGGAAGACTGCCTGAAAACCGAGATTTGCCATCGCCAGCCGGTAGACGTTCGGATAGACGACGCATACCGACAGTTCGCCGCCCGAGCGGCGCTGGTAAAGCAGCCGCTCCCTGGCGATGCGTTCGCGGGCCCGTTGTCGTAGGAACATTGGCGCCGCTTTGGCGGCTCCTTCAGGGTAACGTCTGGCTAGCCGGACGCTCAAGGGCCGGACGGTTTCTCAAGACGGATCTTGCTAGGCGCTTATTCTTTCGGGGCAGCAGTAGACGTTGAAGCCGGTGTCGCGCAGGAACCCAACCAGGGTTAACCCGACTTCTTCGGCCAACTGGACCGCCAACGAAGAAGGCGCTGAAACACCGGCCAGTATCGGCACGCCGGCCGCGGCCGCCTTCTGCGCGATCTCGAAGCTAAGCCGTCCGCTCACAATCATCACATGTCCGCGAAGCGGCGTAAGATGGGCCAGCAGCGCGTAGCCCGCAACCTTATCGACCGCGTTGTGGCGCCCGATGTCCTCGCGCACGACCACCAGCCGGCCGTCGTTGTCGAACAGGGCCGCCGCGTGGAGCGCGCCGGTCGCTGCGAACAGCGCCTGCTCTTCCCGCATCCGATCGCCCATCGCTGCGAGCGCACGGCAGCTAAGCCGGCTGGCGTCGTCCAACTGAGTAAGACGGCGGCGAATCGACTCAATGGTGGTCTTTCCGCAGAGCCCGCAGCTACTGGGAATTGCGAAGCCGCGCTTGAGGCGGTCGCGCAGCCGTTCTGCTCCGGCGCCCAGCAGTACGTCGATGACGTTGGGTTCAGCCACGCCACGGCGGTCGCGCGGCTGGCGAATCTCGCTGATTTCGTCGGCCGAATCGATAAACCCTTCGCTCAAAAGGAACCCTGCCACCAGTTCCCGGTCGTGGCCGGGCGTGCGCATGGTGAGCGTGAAGCGCCGGCCGCCGAGCCTTATTTCCAGCGGCTCTTCCACCGCCAGCAGGTCTTCAACCGCGCCCGACACACCGCAGGCCGCACCGTCCACGCTAACCGGCGCGCCCGTGCTGTCAACCGAAGCCGCGCCCTCCGCTGGAAGCCGGTAGCGCAGGACCGCGTGCCGCCCGACCGAGCTTTCGTCAAAGCTATCCGCGAGATTTGGATGCTTAGCCATCATCGCCCCGATGCGGGCCGTGCGGCACGACCGGGAGGCGCAGCCGTCCCGTTGCGACGTCCGGCGCTGGGTTGCTCATGTCGTAGAATGCTCGCTCCGCTGTTCGTTTTCGAGGATCTCAAGCGCTTCAGACACCACCTCCGTAAGGCCGGCGCCGCCTTGCCGCCGGTACTCGATTAACTCGCGGCGCATCGCCGGAACCCAGAAACTCTTCAGATGCTGTGCGACCGGCCGGGCGGCCTCGTCCGAGCCATAGCTCGACTCGAAGAACGTACCGATTTGATTTGCCATCGAGATCAGGCGCCGGGTTTCCATGGTCAGGTCTGGGCCTGTGCCTCTACTTGGCGACACCCGGCGAAAATTCGGTGCGGTCTTCGGACCGATGACGCGCCGGCACCGGCAGCACCTGCACAGCAGTCACCTTGTACTCCGGGCAGTTGGTCGCCCAATCCGAGTTTTCCGTGGTCACGACGTTGGCATGCGATTCGGGATGATGAAATGTCGTGTAGACCACTCCCGGAGCGACCCGGTCTGTTACCGTCGCGTGCATCCGGGTCGAGCCGGACCGGCTGGTTATCTCGACCAAGTCACCGTCGTTAATACCCCGCTGTTCCGCGTCGTGCGGATGAATTTCGAGCCGGTCTTCGGGATGCCAAATAGAGTTGAGGGTGCGCCGGGTCTGCGCGCCGACGTTATATTGGGTCAGAATTCTGCCGGTGGTGAGTATCAAGGGAAAGCGCACACCTGTCTGTTCGTCGGTCGCGACATACTCGGTAACGCTGAACCTTCCCTTGCCGCGCAGGAAGGTGCCCACATGCATCACCGGCGTGCCCTCGGGCGCCCGGTCGTTGCATGGCCATTGCACGCTGCCCAACCGCTCAAGCTTCTCGTAGCTCACGCCCGAGAAAGTCGGAGTCAGGCGCGCTATCTCCTCCATGATTTCCGACGGATGGCTATAGTTCATTGGGTAGCCAAGCGCGCTGGACAGCGCCGCAGTGACTTCCCAGTCTTGCTTACCCGCAAGAGGCTCGACAAGCTTGCGCACACGGCTCACCCGGCGCTCGGCGTTGATGAACGTGCCGTCCTTTTCGACGAACGACGCGCCAGGCAAAAAGATGTGCGCGTACCGCGCGGTCTCGTTCGGGAAGATGTCCTGGACGATCACGCACTCCATCGCCCGCAGCGCGGCGACGACGTGCTCGGTATTCGGGTCGGACTGAGCAATGTCCTCGCCCTGGACGTAGAGCCCTTTTAGACTCCCGGCCAGCGCGGCGTCGAACATGTTGGGAATGCGAAGTCCGGGCTCCGGGTCGAGGGCTACGCCCCACTCGCGCTCGAACAGGGCGCGAACCGCCGCATCTGCCACATGCCGATAGCCCGAGTATTCGTGCGGGAAAGATCCCATGTCGTTCGATCCCTGCACGTTGTTCTGACCGCGCAGGGGATTTACCCCCACACCCTCGCGCCCGATCATCCCGCACGCCATCGCGAGGTTGGCCATCGCCAGCACCATCGTGCTGCCCTGGCTGTGCTCAGTCACGCCCAGGCCGTAGTAGATCGCCGAGTTGGGTCCCTGAGCGTAAAGATGGGCAGCCGCGCGGACCTCGCTCGCCGGGACGCCGGTCTCCGACTGCGTAGCCTCAGGTGAATTGCGCGGCTCCAGAATAAAGCGCTTCCACTGTTCGTATCCCTCACGCTCGCACCGCTCGCGAACGAAAGCTTCCTGGGCGAGACCTTCGCTCATGATAACGTGAGCGAAAGCATTGATTAGGGCGACGTTCGTGCCCGGTCGGAGAGCCAAGTGGCTGGTGGCGCGGGCATGCGGCTCGTGCACAAGGTCGATCCGGCGTGGATCGACCACGATGAGGCGCGCGCCCTCGCGCACTCGGCGCTTGAGCGCCGAGGCAAAAACCGGATGCCCC
>JAJYVB010000075.1 GCA_021792265.1 Deltaproteobacteria bacterium
CGTTACCTTCGAGAACGCCAACGCGACCAGCCTGCCGGCGGGGCGCTTCGACCTCGTGATGGCGATGGACGTGGTTCACGACGCGGTCGACCCGGTTGCGCTTGCAGCGTCGATCCGCGCCGCGCTCGCAGGCGACGGCACTTTCCTTATGCAGGAGATAAATGTCGGCCCGCGGCTCGAGGACAATATCCGCACCCTCGGCAAGATGGCCTACTCGGTGAGCACGCTCTACTGCATGACCGTCTCGCTTGCCGGAGGGGGCGCCGGGCTCGGAGCAGCGATGGGCGAGCCGCGGGCGCGCGAGATCGCCGAACGCGCCGGCTTCGCGCATTTCCGCCGCCTACCGGTCGAGGACGACTTCGCCGTGCTCTACGAGCTGAAAGCCTAGCGCGGTCCGCGGGCGTCCGTTTCGAATCCGGTTGGTAGAGGGTCAGTAGGCGCTGCTTGCCTGGCCGCGCAGTTGGGCGCGGCCTTCTATTGGCCGTCCTCGGCGTGTTTGCGCTTCTCTAGTTCGCGAGTTATCCGGTCGATGTCGGCTGCGTCCTTGTCGATTTCCCGGGTCGCTTCGGCGACCGCCTTGGTTGCCGCGTCGGCCGCCTTTTGAGCCCGCTGGGCGGCAACGTCGGCGCGCGCGGCCGCGGCCTGGGCGGCGGCCGCTGCCTTGGCCGCCTGCTCGCTCTGAGCTTTAGCGCGGGCCGCTTCTTCGGCGCTGTAGGAACTGCATCCCGAGAGCCCCGTAACGCTCAGCGCCAAGCCCAGCGCGAGGGCGCTCAGACCGTAACGTACGCCTTTCAAATCCAAGCGTTCCTTCCCCGCAATAGACTTCGCACAGTCCGACCGGCACCGCCAAAACGGCGTGGTCGCGATGGCGCCGCCCAGCGCGTCGCTCTGCCAAGCTTCGGTCGGCCGCAAGCGGTCAGCGCGGAGCGAGCGCCTCGACGGCGCGGCTGTCGGGATAAGGCGAGTTGTCGGGGCGCAGCGGGATGATGCAGACGTGCGTTGCTCCCGCCTTGCGATGGGCCTCGATGCGGTCGCGAATCTTCTGCTCGCTTCCCCACGCGACCACTGCGTCCACCAGCCGATCGCTGCATCCCTGCTCGAAGTCCCGCTCTTCGTAGCCCAGCGCCATCAGGTTCCTCGTGTAATTGGGCAGGCGCGGCACGTAAGTCTTCATATACTCACGGGCGACGGCACGCGCCCGCGCCACGTCGGTCTCGAGGATTACCGCCTGTGCTGCGCAAATCCACGGGTCGGGCCCGACGGCGGCGCGCGCCTTGGCCGTATGCTCGGGCGGGACAAAGTAGGTATGGGTTCCGCGCGCCTGCTCGGCCGCCAGGCGCAGCATCTTCGGATGCAGCGCTGCGAGCAGCACCGGAACCTCCTCCTTCGGCATCGGAGCCCGGTAAAGCGCGGTTTTGAACTGCTCCAGGTAGGCCTTCATGTGGCTGTACGGCTTGTCGTAGCTGTGACCGCGCAGCTTTTCGACCAACGGCCGATGGCTTACGCCCATACCCAGGACGAAGCGGCAGTCGGACAGCTCGGCCACGGTCTTGGACGCGGCCGACATCGTTATCGGGTCGCGCGCCCAGATGTTGGCGATTCCGGTGGCCAGAACGAGGCGGTCGGTCTTGCTCAGGATATGCGCTGCGTGGGCGAAGGGTTCCCGGCCGACGGCTTCGGGCAGCCACAGTGCGCTATAGCCCAGGCGTTCGGCCTTTTTGGCGAGCTCGACCGTCTCCGCGGCGGTCAGCGAATCCATGAAAAACCAAAGTCCCGTCTTGCTTATGTCCATGGCCTTTTAATAGTCGGCCTGAGGAAACTGTACAAGGATTTCCGATCAGGTTACGACACCCGGTTGCCTCGCTGGATTGGCAAAAGATATGATTTTTCAGGGTCTTGCAACTCGGCCCGGTTTGGGGAAACGCTCTCATTGTTCACCGGCATAATCGAGGATCTCGCCGCGATCGGGGCTCTGGAGCGCACCAGGAAAGGTGCGCGCCTTGAAGTCCGCACGGCACTGGCGACGACGCGTATCGCACTCGGCGACTCAATTGCCGTCAACGGAGCTTGCCTCACGGTGGTAGCGCGCGGACGCGGGCGGCTTCAGATGGAGGTTACCGCGGAGACGCTGCGGCGCACGACCCTTGGAGAGCTTGCGCCCGGCGACCGGGTGAACCTCGAACGCTGCCTGACGCTTTCCAAACCGTTGGGCGGCCACCTTGTCGCCGGACACGTAGACGGCGTAGGCCGTGTCGTCGCGATCGAGCCGGAGGGCGAGTCGCGCCTGTTTACCTTCGAGGTCCCCGCGAGCGAGGCGCGTTACCTGGTCGAGAAGGGCTCGGTTGCCATTGACGGCGTGAGCCTTACGGTGTTCGGAGTGCGCGGCCGGCGCTTTCGGTGCGCCCTGATTCCGCATACGCTACGGATGACCACGCTTGGGTTCAAGCGCCCCGGCGCGGCGGTGAACGTCGAGAGCGACCTTATCGGAAAGTATGTCGATCGGATGCTTGACGGGCGCGCCACAGCGCGGGCGCGCCGCGGCGGCTTTCGCGGAGGGCAGTCATGAGCCTGATGCAGATACCCAGGAAGATAGAATACGCGCTGCGGGCCATGATTTACCTCGCCGACCGCTCCGGCACGGTGGCGCGCGGAGCCGAGATTGCTGAACACGAGCATGTTCCCAAGTATTTCCTGGAGAAGGTGATCCGGGACCTGATGCGCCGCAAACTGGTGCGCTCGCGGCGCGGGCCCGGCGGCGGCTACGAGTTGGCGCGCGTGCCCTCCGAGGTAACTTTCCGCGATATCATCGAGGCCGTCGAAGGACCCGTGGCACTCAACGTCTGTGTCGACGGGAGCAGTATCTGCGCGCTGAAGCCGAGCTGCCGGATGTTCCGCGTGTGGGAGGAGGGACAGCGCGCCGTGCTTCAGATCCTTTCCCGCACCACCCTTGAGCAGATTATCGCCGACCGCGCGATGGACTTCAGGGCCGCACTGGCGATACCCAGAGAACTCGGCGCCGCGGCCAAGCCTTGAGCGCTTGCCGAGAAGCCGCCGAGCCCGGCCGATGACGCGCCGTCACCTGGCTCAACCGCTTGCCACGAAACCAACGGCGGTCCCGGTCACCATCGGCGTGCCGCGGCGGCGCGCAAACGTCGCGCTGTGAACGAAGCCGCAGCCACTCCTTCGCTCCAGGCGGCGCCGCGCGGCAGGGCCGATCGTCCCGAGTTCACCGAGAAGACCTTTTACCTCGAGGAATTCTACGGGCGCAGCCTGCTTTTCGCCCTGATACCGCCCTGCGGCGAGCGCCGCTCGGAACTCGACTCGCTGGTGCGCACGCTGCGCGAACTCAGGCGCAATCAGACGCGCTGTGTCGTGGTTGTCGCCCGCGCCGCGCTGGAGCGGCTGTTTGCCCGCATGGGCCGCCGGGCGCCGTCGTCGCCGGCGCTGCTATTCAATCCCGCCGAGGGCCGGCGCTCGCGCCCCTACCCGCCCGACTCCGCGGTGGCTGCGCTCTACCAGGCCCTGCGGACCGGGTCGATGGCGGTGGCCGCGGCCGACACCGCCGATCCCATCGACTTCATAGTCTTCGCCCAGGAGCTGGCCAGCCGCCTGCGCGCGCTCAAGTTCATCCTGCTCGACCGCAACGGCGGCCTGGCCGGCGATGAAGGTGCGCGACTGTCGTTCCTGGAGATGCGGCGTATCGCGCGGGTGCTCGGCCGCGAGCGCTCGCCGGTGCGGCGCGCGATACTGCGTGCCGCGCGCCGCGCGCTCGAGGACGGTGTAGGCTCGGTCAACCTGAGCGCGCCGCGCGGCGTCTACGAGGAGCTGTTGAGCTTCATCGGCACCGGCACGCTTTTCACCGAGCGTCCCTACGGCTCCGTGCGCCCGGTCGCCATCGACGACTTCGAGGAGGTCGAGGCGCTTATTCGGCGCGGACAGCGCGAGGGTGTGCTGCTGGAGCGTTCGCCTGAGGAAATCGCCGCGATTTTGCCCTCATGCTTCGGCTACCGGGTCGGCGACGAGCATCTGGCCGGCATCTGCTCGCTGCTTGCCGAGCCCTACCGGCGCGAGCGAGTCGGCGAAATAACGGCCCTTTACACGCTTACGCGCTTTCAGGGCGAGGGCGTCGCCGCTGAGTTGGTTGGCGCCGTAATCGAAGAGGCGCGCTCGCGCCGGCTCTCTGCGGTCTTCGCTTGCACCAGCGAGGAGCGTGCCGCCCGCTTCTTTGCGCGCTTCAAGGCGGCGCGCTTTCGCCGGGTCGGACCCGACCAAGTCCCCGCGGCCAAATGGCGTGGTTACGACCGGGCGCGTATCGCGCGGCTGGCAATCTTTCGCGCCGACCTCGGCGGCAGGCGGGCGGGGCAATGACGGCCGGTAGAACGTCGGCGCGTTTGTCAGTTCGGCGGATCTTGGCCGCACTCGAGCGGCTCGCAATGGTGTCGGTCGTGGTCGCCGCCGGAATAGTTGCCCTTCACCGGCTCGGCAGCGGCCCCTGTACGGCGCTGCCGTCGGGCGGCAGCCCAGTCACGATCTGGATGCGCCTGGGACTATGCGGCTCCGACGTATGCGGCGCCAACGAGGCGATCGAAGCGATCTTCGTTCAGCAGATGGTCGAGCACGGCGAGGTCGCGTTTCCCCTGGCAAACGGCATCCAGCCGATGTACAAGCCGCCGCTGTTTCACTGGAGCGCCTTCGCACTCGACCGCCTGACCGGGGTGCGGAAAGTCACTGCTTTCAACCTGCGCGCCGCCGCTGCGATTTACGCCCTTTTGGGCATCGCCCTCACCATCGGTTTTGCAGAGAGCCGCTTCGAGGGCGAAACCGCGATCGTTGCGGGCCTGATCCTGGTTTCGTCCTACCAATACATGAACCTCGCGCGCGTGGGCCGCGTCGATATGACGCTTTGTTTCTTCGAGACGCTCGCGCTGCTGGCTTTTCTGCGCTGGCTTGACCCGGTCCGCCCGCCGGTGCCCACAGCCGCAATGCCGGCGCGCAGAAGCCGCGTCGCCCACTACTTGCTGGCTCTCGCCCTGGGCCTGGGTGTGCTCGCCAAGGGACCCGTGGGCGCGATCCTGCCGCTGGCCGCCATCGCGCTTTTTCTCGTTTTGGATCGCCGGAGTGCCGAGACGCGCGAGCTTTTGCGTCCGGGCCCCGTTGCGCTCGCCCTGACGGTTGGATTGAGCTGGTACGCCATGTGTCTGGCGGGGCGCCGCTACGGTTTCCTGAGCAGGCAGTTGGGCGCGGAAAACTTCGGACGTTTCTTCGGCACACTGGGGATTATGCCGCCTTGGTACTACCTCAAGCCGCTGCTGTTCAATTCCCTTCCGGCAAGCCTCATGGTCCCGATAGCCGTGTTCTGGGCGCTCCGGCTAAAGCGCGTGACAGCGCCCGGCGACGGAGTTGTTGGCGCAGCTCCGGACGCGTCGGAATCCGCCAGCACCGCCCCGGACGGCGCCGCAAGCTTCGCCAAGCCATCGGCACAGCAACGCAACACAGTCCGCCTGCTGGCGCTTTTCTGGGTCGCGACCGTTCTGTTTTTCTCCATCGCCGCTTACAAGCGCCGCGCCTACCTGCTGCCGCTATGGCCCGCCTCGGCGCTGCTCATCGCGGCGTGGCTCGAGGCCCAAAAGGCGAGGTTTGGAGGGCGGATGCTGCGCGGGACATTCGCGTTTGCCTGTGCGCTGGCGATCATATTCAACTTTTTCTATCTGCCCTGGCGTGAGTCGCACGATTGCGGCCTGGATTCCTTTCGACCGGCCGCCGCTCAGTTGCGCTCGGTACTTGGCCCGGACGACCGGCTCTACGCCTACGGCTTCAGAAACAGCCTGGCGCCGCTGGTCTTCTACCTCGACCACAACGTCACACGCCTGCACGGCAGGCTCGACGTTGTGCCCGACGGGTACTTGCTGATGCCGGTGCATCTATGGCAGACCCATCGTGGCGAGGAGCCCGACCTGCGGCCGGTGATGCGCGTGCCGTGGCGCGGCGAAGGGCTCGTACTTTTGAGGAGCATCCCCGCTTACGCCGGGCGTCTGCCGCGTCGAGCAGCAAGCCGGCTTCCAGAGATAAAGCCCGGCCCTTATGCGGCGCGCCCCGCGGCGCTTAGTGTTCCCACGAGCGCCGTCAGGTCGGCGTCGCCGTAATACTCGATTTCGATGCGGCCCGGGCCCGAGCCGCTCCGCGCGACGATCCGCACCTTGCGCTTAAGTGCCCGCTGCAGCCGGTCGGCGAGCGCCGCAAGGTTCGGATCGACGCGGCCCTCGGCAACCCCTGCGCTGCCGCGTCCAGTCCTAAGACGGCGGCCTTGCGCTGCGATTCGCTCGGCGCCTCGCGCTGAAATGCGGCCGTCGATGATCTCGCGCGCGGCAACCGTCTGAGCCTCGGCTGTCGGCAGCGCGAGCAGCGGGCGCGCCTGGCCCGCAGTCAGATCGCCGCGTGCGACCGCTTCGAGCACCGCCGGCGCCAGCTCGAGCAGACGAATAGCATTGGTCACGTACGGCCGGCTCTTCCCGATACGTTCGGCGACCTGCTCGTGGGTCAGGCGGAACTCGCGGCACAGGCGCGAAAACGCCTCGGCCTCGTCGATCGCGGACAACTCCTCGCGGATGAGGTTTTCCACCAGCGAGATTTCCAGCGCCGCTCGGTCGTCAACCTCGCGCACCACCACCGGCACGCACTCAAGCCCGGCTTCGCGAGCCGCGCGAAGTCTTCGTTCCCCGGCGATAAGTTCGTAACAGGGCGCCCCATCGAAGCCGCGCGCCTGCGGGGCCGGGCGCACCACCAGCGGCTCGACTACGCCCTGGCTGCGAATCGCCGCGGCCAACTCCGAAAGCCGCTCGCCGTCGAAGCGCCGGCGCGGTTGGAAGGGCGATGGCACTATGCGATCGAGCGCGAGTTCCTGCGGCGCGGCGCCTGGCGCGGGCGACAGGGTTGGGCCGCTTGCAGGCGGTGCGGCACTGTCGGCACTCTCGGAAAGCGCGCCGTCGAAAAGCGCGTCCAGCCCCCTGCCCAGCGTCTTGCGGATCATCCTTGCCTCCCTTGCTTTCCCTTGGCATCGCCGAAAACTTTTTGCCGCCAGAGCGCCTTTGCCTCACGGCGCCAGGCTCGTCGCGCGCGCCGCCGCCCTTGCACTAGAGTGTCCCGCCGGGTCATATTCAATACGGATACTTAGACGAGATATCTCGCATGGATTCCATTTCCCTCAAACTGCCCGAAGAGCTGCTCGAGGCCAGCGACCGATGCGCCCGCGCTCTCGGCATCCCGCGCGCCGAATATATCCGCCGCGCGATCGAGCGGATGAACCGCGAGGCCGAAGCGCGCCAGCGCGCCGCGCGGATCGCCGCCGCGTCGCGGAAGGTGCGCAAGGAAAGCATGCGGGTGAACGCCGAGTTCGCAAGAGTCGAGCGCGCCCCGGATGCCTGAGCGCGGCGAGGTCTGGCTCGCCAACCTCAACCCGCGGCGTGGAACCGAGCCCGGCAAAACGCGGCCGGTGTTGATTGTCCAGGCGCAAGCGCTGCTTGACGCCGGCCATCCCTCAACTTTGGTCATTCCATTGACCACCAATCTCATTGACGACGCCGAGCCCTTACGTATCCGCGTGCCCGCGCAATCCTCGCTTCGCTGCGACTCCGACCTGCTCATCGACCAGCTCCGCGCGATCGACAATCGGCGCCTGGCTGAAGGTCCGCTCGCCCGCCTCGACGGCCCGACGATGGAGCGCGTCGCCGCCGCTCTCCGCGAAGTGCTCGACTTCAGTTGAAGAAGGTTCCGACACGCGAGCCGACCCCGTCCCGATCGGATCAAACTGATGGCGCTGGGTTTCCATGAAAACCGCTTAAACTCGGCGAGCACCGTCCAAGCGCTTTGCCAGCATGCTGAGCAAAGCAATGTAATCGAGAGCGCTCTCCGGCGAATCATCAAAGATTGCGTGGGCTCGCGGATTCCTCAGAGCTAGGACGGCTCCCAAGAAAAGATGCATGAAACCTTCTTGCTCATCCTTGTCCGCTTTGCTCTTTAGCCTATTGAATGCGAGCAACGGGTTCTTAGGGGAAAAGACCGTGCCCATGAGGCCGGAACCGTCGAGCAAGTCTTGGCGCGACTTTTCCTTGACGCAGTTTACAAGGGCGATCGAGCCTTCTAATACTGCCTGCTTGTAATGGCCGCCGCGGTAAAGGCCGCTACAAGCGTTCGCGATGAGTGGGTGCAGCTGGAGATTCTCAAAAGCCACCTTGGTTCTCGGCTTAGATGGAGAAAGGAGCTCGATGCGTTTGTCGTTGAGCCTGGTAATCAGCGCCTCAAGCATCGACTCGGTCTGCGGTAGCTCGCGAATGAATCGTGCTTGATTTACGTTCCGGAAGGTTCCCAACCCCACTTCCGGCAAGCTCCTCGGAGCGCGAGAGTAGATCTCGTAACGCCCGTATTCGCCGAACTCCGGGGAGTTCGGACCGAAGATTTCGAGGATCGCCACTCGGATGTTGAACTGCACGCTGCGGGCGCGTTCGCCGTCGAAGTCGGCTGAGCTCGTGCGCAACCCTCTTACCTCCGCCAAACAGCGCTGTAGTCGTCTGATGGCCAGCGCAATTTCCGAGGTTGAGGTAAACTGCTTGATATCAGTGAAGTCCTCCAATTCTGCGCGACGGCTCTGTCTGGGCATATACTCAGGCCTCTCTGGTCCGAAACATCTCCGCTTGGCGAGATACTCCGCGGGCACCGGGCGGGCGGAGGTGTGGTTGCGGATGCCCTCAAGCGGCGACCGCTCTTCGCTGCCAGTCGGCGCGAGTTCGATTAGCGCTCGCAAGGGCTGATGCAATGGGTTCGCTGGTCTCATGGGGGCGGCCGATCCTTGTCGTCGGTGCCGTCGCCAGCTCTTTCTACCGTCTCGACTTCTGCAGGAGCGTCCCGCCCGTCCATCCGCGCCGCGAATTCCGCAGCCAGCGCGCGATAGCTTTCGGCGCCGGCCGAGCGCGCTTCGTACTCAAAAATAGAAAGGCCGTGGCTCGGGCTTTCGGACAGCCGAACATTGCGGGGAATTGCAGTCGAAAACAACCGGTCGGGAAAGTGCGCGCGTACCTCGCGCGCGACATCGTGGCTCAAGCGGTTGCGCGCGTCGAACATCGTAAGAACGATACCGGCAACTTCGAGTGCTGGATTGAGCGCGGTCCGTACCCGCTGGATCGTGGCCATCAGCGAACTGAGCCCTTCCAGCGCGTAATACTCGCACTGGATTGGGATTAGAACCGAGTCTGCAGCGACCAGGGCATTCAGAGTGAGCAGGTCGAGGGAGGGCGGGGTATCTATTAGAACAATGTTATATTTAATCTGCCAATCGGTCAGGCTTTCCTGAAGTCTGCGCTCGCGTCGCTCGAGGGTTGCCAATTCGATTCCCGCGCCGACGAGATCTTGCGAAGCGGGCGCGAGGTCGAGCCTGGGTCGCACTGGGCGCGCGACATCCACCAGCGGTACGTTGCGGATCAGGATGTCGTAAACGGACAGCGTGGATTGTTGCGGCTCCGAGGACTGCGCAGCGCCGCTCAGGCCGGATGTCGCGTTGCCTTGGGGGTCGATATCGACAAGCAGGACGGCGTGGCCAAGTTCGGCCAGCGCAAAGGCGAGATTGACCGCGGTGGTGGTCTTACCGACGCCCCCTTTCTGATTGGCAACCGCAACGACCCGCCTCACCGCCCAGGCTACCTCCGCTTCGGCCGCATTTTGTTTCACGTGAAACCAAACGCGGCTGGGTCAACCCAGAACATAGCGCGCTCGCGCGGCCAAATCAAAATGCGCTTGAGCGTGTTGTCACCAGCTCACTCGGAACTATTCAACTCTTTGATTTTTTGCCAGACAACGAGCTTGCGGCGCTGACGATCTTTGCGCTCAACCTCGTACGCTAGCTCCGCGGCCTTTTCGAAGCCGCAGGCTCGGGCAACTGCCATCGCGATCGGCTGCGCTTGCGAAACGTAGAGTAGTAGCAAACTGCCCGGCGAAGCGGCCTCGGCTGCGATTCGATAGACATTCTCGACGCGGTCGAAAGCGCGTGCCGTAACGAGGTCGAATCGCTCCATGAACATACGCGATGGCAGCCGCACGGTCTCTACTCGTACGTTGGCAAGCTGCATCGCGGTGGTTGCGACGCTGAGGAAGCTTGCTCGTTTGCGGCGCGCTTCCACGAGCGTAAAAGAAAGCCTCTCCAGCGCCGCTGCCAGTATGAGGCCCGGCATCCCGGCGCCGCTTCCAAGATCCAGAACCGTTTGGCCACGTTCGAGCGCTGAGGCAAGCAGCGCGGCGTCCGGTCTGCGCGCCAAGAACAGCGGCGCCAAGCTGTCAATAATGTGAAAGGCGACTGCGTCGGGACTGGTAGGCTCTGCGGTCAAGTTAAACTTGGCTCCCCAGAGCGCGAGCGCCTCTGCGAAGCGCTCGACGCGATCGAGAAAAGCGGCTTCCACCGTGAGAGCGCCAAGTGACTCAAGGCGCGTTTCCACGCGGCGGCGCACCTCGGCTGCTACGGCACGGGGCGCCGACACCGGAGCTTTCCTCGACCGACGCGCGGCCGGAAGGACATTGCGGCATTCGACAGTGGTTGCAGTCCGGCGCGGTCGCACCGGCGGAAGCGTACGTTTCACGTGAAACTTCGGCTGACAGCTTTAGTGCCGTTATCGCTCGCGCTGAATGCAGACGGTTCGCAATCCAAAAGGCTTGTGGAGAGGCTCAAGCGTCAGCGACCGATCGATTGCTGGGCTGTTGGCGGCCCGCCTTTATGTGTACCGCTAGCAGCGCTATCGCGACGGGTGTTATCCCAGCCATCCGAGCCGCCTGACCGAGGGACCTCGGCCTAATGCTCGTAAGCCGCTCTCTGACTTCGGTCGAAAGGCCCGCTACCTGCGTGTAATCGATCCATTCGGGTATGACGGTGTCTTCGAGACGGCGAAAGCGTTCCACTGCCTGCGCTTGGCGCCTTACGTAACCGTCGTACTTGACTTCGGTCTCAAGCTCAGCGGCTGCGTCGGCAGCCAGAGCGGTGTCCAGGCCGGCCATCCTGAGCAAGTCGCCGTACGTAACCTCGGGACGCCGCAAAAGTTCAATCGCGCGAGTTGGCTGACCGATCGGCGTTGCGCCGGCTTCGGCCAGAATGCGATTAGTTTCGTTGCTCGCCTGCACGAATGTTGCGCATAGCCGCTCGATTTCCATAGCGACCAGCTCGGCCTTGCGCCGGACGCGCTCTGCTGCATGCAGGTCGAGCAATCCGAGCCGCTCACCGATTGATGCGAGCCGCCGATCGGCGTTGTCTTCGCGCAACAGTAGACGGTACTCGGCGCGCGAGGTGAACATTCGATAGGGCTCTCCACCAATTCCCCGCGTCACCAAATCGTCGATCAGGACCCCGATATAAGCCTGGTCTCGGCTCAAAACGAGCGGCGGTTCGCAGCGTGATTTCAGGACGGCGTTAATACCGGCTATGAGCCCCTGCGCCGCGGCTTCTTCGTAACCTGTCGTACCGTTTATCTGGCCGGCGAAAAAAAGGCCCGAAATAGGCTTGGTTTCAAGGCTCGGCGTAAGCTGGGTTGGGTCGCAGAAATCGTACTCGATTGCATAGCCCGGGCGCATGATCTCCGCCTGCTCCAGCCCCTTTATCGAGCGCACCATCGCGACCTGTACGTCAAGCGGCAAGCTTGTCGAGAGTCCGTTCGGGTAAACCTCGATCGTCTGGCGGCCTTCCGGCTCGAGGAACACCTGATGGCGCTCCTTGTTGCCAAAGCGCATCACCTTGTCCTCGACCGATGGACAGTAGCGTGGCCCGCGGCTCTGAATCACTCCCGTGTACATCGGGGAGCGTCCGATCGCCGAGCGAATAATTTCATGGGTGCGCGTATTGGTATAGGTGATGTGGCAAACAACCTGATCCTGTTCGATTCGGCGGGTGCGGAAAGAAAACGCGGGCGCAGGAATATCACCGGGCTGAATATCCAGCGCCGAATAGTCAATGGTGCGAGCGTCAAGGCGCGGGCAAGTTCCCGTCTTCAGCCGTCCGACATGAAAGCCAAGCTCGCGTAAATTGTCGCTCAGTCCCATTGCGGCGAAGTCGCCTGCTCGTCCGGCCGCATAGTTCCTGAGCCCGACATGGACCAAGCCTTTGAGAAACGTGCCGGTTGTTAGCACGACGGATCCGCCCTCAAAGATTTCGCCGATCTGCGACTCGACGCCACGAACGCTTCCATCCTCGACAAGCAGCCGCTCGACGCTCGCCTGCCGTATCGCCAGATTGCAGGTCGCTTCGAGCACGCGCTTCATTCGTAAGCGGTAGGCCGCTTTATCAGCTTGTGCTCTTCGCGCGCGAACCGCCGGGCCTTTTCGCATATTGAGAATTCGAAACTGAATTCCAGTTTCGTCAATTGCCAAAGCCATCTCGCCGCCCAGCGCGTCAATCTCGCGAACCAGATGCCCTTTCCCGATTCCGCCGATGGCGGGGTTGCACGACATCTGGCCGATATGATCGAGGTTGAGGGTCAGCATCAGGGTGCGCGCGCCCATCCTGGCGGCAGCG
>JAJYVB010000076.1 GCA_021792265.1 Deltaproteobacteria bacterium
GTAGATCTCGGTTACGCCCTCACGCAACGCCGCGATGACGCCCAGCAGGTACGGCTCGCTCAGGTTGCCGGTCTGATGAAGCCCGAAAAGCCAGTCGGTCGAGCGAATACCGCGCTCGGCCATCCTACGCCGCGTGCGGCGCGAAAGGGCGCGGAAAATCGCCGCTTCGATAAACTTTCGAGCCGCGGCGTCGTGGGCCAGCCGCAGCGTCGTCAAAACCGGCTCCCGCGGCAGGCGGATCGCACCGACCCCGTACTCAGCACAGAGTTCAATCAGGAGATCGGCAACCACCGGATGGACGTGGATGTTCAGATGGCCGTCAACATGGCTGAGGCGTCCAACCAGTTCCATCGCGCGCTCGATCTGCGCCCGGCATTCGTCGCCCAACGCGCTCCTAAGCCGCCGGTCAAAAAAATAACGCATCCCGGCAAGCACCGGACTTTCGCTGAAGCGGCCGCTAACGTCGGCCAGCACCCCGGCACGGTCCGGTGCAAGTGCGCTATGTCCCCGGCAGAGCACCAGATGAAGGCCAACGTCGAGCGCCGGGCATTCGCGCGCGATCGACGCGGCTTCGGCGCTGGCGCGCTCGGAGACCATCAAACCCGCGGACGTAAGCAGGCCGTCGCGATGGGCTCGTAACACGGCGGCGTTGACCTCAGGCGAGAGGCCGAAATCGTCGGCGCTTAGAATTACGGCCTTCACGCGCGAAGCTCACCAGCTTGAGGTATGCTCACTGGCGCGCAATTTTGCTGGGACTCGCTTCGGCGGACAAGGGTGCAAGGCACGGCCGTGCCCGGAAAACCAATCATTGACCGCCCAGCGCGTGCAATCATCATACTGCCTTGATACTCATCTTCCACGCGTTTTCGCTCGAACTGGCGCCATTTCGGCGCCGGCTCAAAGAGTGCCAGCCCCTTGCAGCCCAAGGCCTTCGCGGATTTTCTGGCCGGCTCGGCCCGACGCCAATCCATGCGGTCGCAACCGGCATCGGGATTACGCGTGCACGCACTGCGGCAAGAATTGCACTCGGCGTCCTGCCGCGCCCAAGGCGCGTCATCGTATGCGGCGTTGCTGGCGCGCTCGCGCCCGAGCTTCGAGTTGGCGACGTCGTGCTCGCCAGCCGGGTCTTGCTTGCCGAGACCGCCCAGCCCGCAGGAACGCCCCGCGAAATTATCCTCGGGCAATCCCGCACCGCCCTTGAACTTATGCGCGGGGCAGGCCTGGCGCCCATTCACGCCGCGCTCCTGAGCGTGCCAGCGGTCCTGGCCACAGCGGCCGCCAAGCACGAATGGCACGCTCGCACCCAGGCAGCGGCCGTCGATATGGAGAGCGGAGCCGTCGCGGAGGAATGTCTGGCGCAAAATCTTCCAACTGTCGTGGTCAGGACGATCTCGGACGACGCCGCCGACAACCTGCCGGCAATCCGCATGATGGACGGGGCCGGGACAGTCAGGGTGTTTGAAGCGATGCGGCAGATCGTGCGCAGGCCGGCGCTCGCGATAGCCCTGGTCCGCCTTGCCCGCAACTTCATGCGCGCCCGCGCCGAACTTTCCCGCGCACTCGCTGCGCTGGCCGCGGAAGCCGATACCGCGATCTGACCGGCGGACAAACCGTTCAGGCGCTTCGCCTTCGCTCCGCCGTCGATTCATGCGCCGTCGCGGTCGCTTCGGGCAGGTAATCGCGGTCGTAAGGGAAATCCCTAAGATGCGCCGCCAGCGCCGCGCCGTCGCCGCGTGTCTCAGAGCGTGTAAGAGCATGGAGCGTCAGCGCAGACACGGGCAAAAAGATGAAGACGCTTGCCCAGGCGACCTCCGCCGCTCCAATCCAGAACAGCATCGCCACGCCAAAGGCGACGATCCCGGCATAGAGAGCAGGCCCCAGAAGCGCCCGCGACGGCATGCCGGGGACCAAGCCCACGGGCTTCTGACCATTGCGGTTAAGGCGCCTGTCGAGGGTTTGGAAAACCCCTATCGCCGCCGCGGCCACCAGAAACCATCCCAGGTAGTTGCTGATCGGAACCCCGAAATGTGGCCCCGGCGGGTCGTACCAGAAGATTCGTCCGAGAAACCAACGGTCGCCGCGCACGCTCAGCGGATCGACCACCATATCGACCATCACCATGAAGAGAGCCGCCAGCAGCCAGACGCGCGGCGAGCGCCGAATCGCCCAGGTGTCCAGCAAGCGCAAATCGAAGCCACCTACGATGGTTGGCGAGCACCACAGCATCGCCACCGAATAGCTGGCGAAAGCAAGAAAGGTAAACGACAGCGAGTCCATGAAGGGGACGCCCGCCACCCAGATCTCGCGGCCAGCAGTGGCGTGAACGTAATGGTAAAGGCCGAACGGAAAGCCGTTGTGCACCGAACTCCATTCGCAGCCCAGCGCGATCGCGTAGGTGAATGCGGTAAAGAGCAGCGTGGTCAGCAGCCCATAATTGACCGTCGAGGCAACAAGAAAGGCCGCCAGAAAAACAAAAACGTAGGGCCGAAGCGCGACGGTGGAGAGCAAAAGGCGCAGCATCGATTCGCCCGTCATTGCGCCGACGGCTACGCGGCCCGCGCAACTCCGCTGCCGACGAAGAAGTCGATCGCACGCCGCAGGGCGTCCTCGACCGGATGCGGCGCGTAGCCCAGGTGTGCGCGCGCCTTGGAACTGTCGAAAAACATCCGCTTACGAGCCATCCGCACCTCGGTCAGGCTCGCCCGGGGCGGGCGGCGCGTAATCGTACGCGCAACCGCCTCGGCGCCGAGCGCGTATCCCCAAGCGACGGCCAGCGGAATCTTCACCCGGGGCGCCGGCAGACCCGACAGCCGCGAAAGCATCTCAAGCACCTCGCGCAGCGTCAGGTTCTCGCCGCCCAGGATATACTTTTCACCGACCTTGCCGCGTTCGGCCGCCAGCAGATGACCGCGCGCTACGTCTTCCACGTCTACCAGGTTCAGCCCTGTATCGACGTAAGCGGGAATACGGCGATTAAGAAAATCCACAATCACCCGGCCGGTCGGCGTAGGTTTGAAATCGAGCGCTCCAACGGGCGTCGAGGGATTAACGATGACTACCGGAACGCCGGTTAGCGCCGCTTCGATCGCCACCTGCTCGGCGATGAACTTGGAACGCTTGTACGGGCCCACCATGTCTGCAAGGGAAACCGGCGTAGTCTCGTTTCCGGGGCCGTTGGCCGGGATGCCAAGCGCACCCACGGTACTCGTGTAAACGACCCGCTTAACTGCGGCGCGGTGCGCTGCTTCAAGGACGTTGCGCGTTCCCTCGACGTTGGTCGCGTACATCGGCCGGGGGTCGAGAAGCCAGAGCCGGTAATCTGCGGCAACGTGATAGACCTCGTCGCATCCGTCCACCGCTCGTTGAACCGCACCGCTATCGCGCACGTCCGCCAAGACCAACTCGCAGTCGATTCCATTCAGGGCTCGACGATCGGAGTCTGGCCTTAGCGCCACCCTCACGCGATCGCCGCGCTCGACCAGCGCCCTCACGACGTGGCATCCGACAAACCCGTTTCCACCGGTAACCAGAGAACGCAAATGCGCCATCTCAACTTAACCCTCACTGTAGTCTCTCCCGGAGGGAGAGAGCTAAAGGAAGGAAGCCAGTTTTTTCGCAGGGTGTTGAACGCGAATTCCTCTGCGGCTTTAAAGTCTCCAGTTTCTCAACACCATGCTAGGCTGCGCCGACCGCGGCTTCGGGCTCCAAACGTTCCCCGCTCGCCTGCCCGACGCGTCGCGCAACGGCTTCAGCAGCCGCCCGTCCGGCAATCACTGCGCTTTCGATCGTTGCCGGAAGGCCTGTGGCGATCCAGTCGCCCGCCAGAAAAAAGTTGTCAAGCGGCGTCTGGACCGGCGGACGCAGGCGCCCCGACCCTGGGTCGGGCGCGATTGTCGCCTGTTTCTCTTTGACGGCAAGTGCGTTCAGGATCCGGGAGGCCCGCGCGCTCGGCAGGACCGCGTGAAGGTCCTCGGTCACAAGCTTGATCAGCTCATCGGCCGGACTGTCGACGAGCTTTCGGGCGCCGCTTATCACAAAGCTCAAGTAACCTTGGCGCTGGCCGCCGCCGTCTTGAAGAATCCGCCGTTTATTGAAAAGCCATTGCGTGGTGGTACCGATAAAGCCGGCAAACGGCGACTGGATGACTTCGCGATCGAGCCAGAGGTGCACGCAAATTATGGGCGAGGTGCCAATTCCTGCCAGGCGCGCAAAAGCCGGATCTTCGGCCACGCGCTCGGGCAGCAGGCGTAGCAGCTTATCTGGCGGCACAGCCGCAACGAAGTTGGCCGCGCCCAGGGCGCGGCCGTCGCGCAGCCGTACGCGCGCCACTGTTCCCTGCGCGTCGAGTTCGATCCGCTCGACCAGGGCATGCCTTGCCACCAAGCCGCCATGGCGCTCGATGAAGGAGGCCGCGGCCGTGCAATAAAGCTCGCTCAGTCCGACCTGCGCGTAGCCGAAGGCCGAATCGAAGCGGCGCGAAAACATGGTGCGGCTCACGACTTCGGCCAGGAGCGCCGCCGAAGCCAGCTCCGGGTTCTCGTTGAGCGTCGCAATGGCCAGCGGATGCCAAAAGCAGCGGCGTGCCCGCGCGCCCTGCCTGAGCATGGTCAACAGAGCGGCAACCGTGAGTTGTTCCAGAGCCGGCCGATCGCGCCGCCGCATCGACAGCATCCGGATGCCCGCCATCATCACGCCCAGGCGTTCCGATGGCGCCAGCAACCGATAGCGCAGCAGCGCCGCGCCCATGTGGAACGGTCCGGGCAGGGGCGCCGTTCGAAGTTGGGCGCGTGCTCCACCCCGCTCGAGCATCAGGATGTCCAGGTTGCGATGGAAAAAGAGCCGGTCGCGCGTGCCAATCCGCTCAAGAAAATCGAGCGTCTCGCCGTAGCATCCCATGAGCACATGCTGGCCGTTATCGACCGTGTCTCCGCTTTGCGAATCGACGAAGGAATAGGCACGGCCGCCCAACGCCGGCTTGCCTTCGAGCAGCGCAACGCGAAAGCCCCGCTCGGCAAGCGCGACTCCGGCGGCGAGCCCGGCGAAACCGCCGCCGATTACAACAACGTCGCGCGGTTCAACCATCGCTGCCGTCCGCCCCCCGGTGCACCACGGCGTCCAACTGTCCGCTCATCCATGCCCGCCCGACCAGGTAAAGCTTGTGGGCTGCCGACAGGCGGGGCCGGCGGTCGAATACTCGGAAGCCCGATCGCACGATTCGGTTGAGCAGCGCGCTGTAAATGAGGCGCATAGCCTCGGCGGTGAGCACGCGCGGCCGTTCGGACGCCGGCAGCGCCGCCTCGGCTGCGCGGTAAAACGCGCCGGCGCGTTCAGCCTCGAACGCCATCAGGCGGCGAAACCGCGGGCTGTAGACGGCGCCCAGGATTTCCGCCTCGGGAACCGCGAAGCGCTCGAGGTCCTCCTGCGGAAGGTAGATACGGCCGCGCTCCGCGTCCTCGCGCACGTCGCGCAAAATGTTGGTCAACTGAAAGGCGATGCCGAGGTTTTCGGCGTAGCTTTCGGCAGCGCCATCGCGGCATCCGAAAACCGCCAGGCATGCCAAACCCACCGCCGCGGCAACCCGGTAACAGTAAAGCCGAAGCTCCTCGAAAGTCGCGTAGCGCCGCTTGGTGAGATCCATCTCGACGCCAGCGATGATCTCTTCCAGGTGGCGGCGCGAGATTCGAAACCGGCGCATGCTGTCCGCGAGCGCGCGCGAGACAGCCGTGCCCGCTGCGCCCGTACAGATGCGGCCCAGCTCCTCGCGCCAGCTCGCCAGACGCTGTGCCGGAGACCGCACGACCTCGTCGTCGGCGGCGTCGTCAATGAAGCGGCAAAAAGCGTAAATGGCATTGAGGGCGCGGCGCCGCTCTGGCGCCAGCAGCATGAAAGCGTAATAGAAGTTCGACGACGAGTCGCGGGTGACTGCGGCACAGCGCGCATAATCGGCCGCTAGCGAGGGCGTCAGGTTGTCAGATCCGGCCGCCAAGCGCACGCCATCCCAGCCGTACGTAGTCGAGCTTGGAAAGCATCGGCCTGCGGCGGAACACGTCGTAGCCGACGGCCTCGATCAAGCGCACAATCGCGAGGCCTCCGCCTGCGAAAAGCAACACGTCCCGCTTGAGGCGCCCGTCCACGGTCTGGCTCAGCTCCGCCCCGGCCACAAGCATCTGCCTTGCAACCTCGCATTCATGACGCATCAGCGCGACGAACCCGGGCGTAACTCGGCCGCCCTCCAGGTCGGCCACGCAAACCCCGAAGCGGGCCATATCACCGCGCGGCAGGTAGATACGCCCCTTTGCGAGATCGATCGCCACGTCCTGCCAGAAATTGGCGAGCTGCAGGCCCGTGCATACCGAATCGGACAGCCCCTGGCGACGCTCATCGCGATAGCCGAACAGGTAGAGCACCAAACGGCCAACCGGATTGGCGGAATACCGCGCGTAACCCAGCAGATCGTCCATGGTCTCGAAGCCCTGGAAGCGAACGTCAGAGCGGAAGGCACGCAGCAGGTCGAGGAAAGGCTCGCGCGGAATCTCGAAGCGGTGCACGGTATCGGCCAGCGCCACGAACACCGGATGGTGCGGCACCCCTTCGTACGCCCGCGTCAGCTCTTCTTCCCAGCGGTCGAGCCCAGCCAAATCCATCGCCTCGTCGGCGAGGTCGTCAGCCCCGCGCGCATACGCATAGATCGCATGCATGTGGGGCCGCATGCTGCGCGGCATCATCCACGACGCGATGGTGAAGTTTTCGTAGTGGGTCCGCGCAATCCGTGTGCAATAGGCATACGCCTCAGTGAGCGACGGCGCGGCGCCATCATCCCACGCTGCGGGGCCCGGGTGCGGCGCGCCGCTCATGGCGCTGCCCATCGGCGCTTGCCCCGGTTCACCCATTGCGGCCCGCACCGTCCAGCCCGGCGAGTCTGGCCGCTTCGGCTCGGGCCCAACCGTCAACCTCGAGAACGTCTTCGAGGCTTCGCGGCTCAGCCGCGCGATGGGCGCTCATCACGGCCTCGATATGGCGCGCAATATCGGTGAACCCCACCCGGCCATCCAGGAAGGCGGCGACCAACACCTCGTTGGCCGCACTGAGACAGGCCGGCATCGTGCCGCCCGCGGCGAGAGCTTCGTAGGCAAGCTGCAAGCACGGGAAACGTTCGTGGTCGGGCTCCTCGAAAGTGAGCTCGCGATGCTCAGCAAGCGAAAAGGGCTTGAGATGGTCAAGCGGCACGCGCTCAGGGTAAGCCAGCGCGTAAGCAATCGGGATAGCCATATCCGGCACGGCCATTTCGGCGATCACCGATCCGTCCACGAGCTCGACCATCGAATGGACGATGCTTTGCGGGTGGATCAGGACCGATATGCGCTCGGGCGGCAGCGCGAAAAGCCAGTGCGCCTCGATAACCTCGAGCCCCTTGTTCATCAATGTGGCAGAGTCGATGGTGATCTTGCTGCCCATCTGCCAGGTGGGATGCCGCAGGGCCTCGGCGACGCTGACCTTCGCAAATCGCTCGTGTGCCAGCCTGAGGAAAGGACCGCCAGAGGCGGTCAAAATGATTCGCTTGAGCGTTGCAGGATTGCGCCCCTCAAGGCACTGGAAAATGGCGTTGTGCTCGCTGTCGACGGGGATGAGGTGCGCCCCACTTTGGCGCGCAGCACGGGTAACGATCGCCCCGGCGACGACCAGGACCTCCTTGTTGGCAAACGCGATATCTTTGCCGGCTCGAATCGCCGCCAGTGTCGGCCGAAGCCCGAGCGCGCCTACCATCGCCGAGACCACCAGCGACGCGCCGTCGCAGGTCGCAACCTCCTCCGCCCCCTCGATACCGTGCACAATACGCACGGTGCCGGAGCCGACGAGACCGCGCAGGCGCGTTGCGCACTCCGCGTCCGCAACCGATACCATTCTGGGTTGGAAGCGGCGTACCTGCTCGGCAAGCCGCTCCAGGTTGCGGCCAGCAGCCAGCGCCGCTACCTCGAAGCGGTCGCGGAAGCGTTCGATCAGGTCGAGCGTTGTCACGCCGACCGATCCGGTCGAGCCCAGAATTGCGATCGCCTTCATCAGCCAGCTTCAGCGCACAGCGGATTCGGCCAATGCCTTTTTAAGGCGACCTAGCGCCATCAGCGGGAAATAGTGCGCATAAAGATGGTAGCGCAAGTAGAAATGGTTGGGGAAGCCGGTGCCCGTGAACAGCGTTTCCTGCCAGTCTCCCCCCTGCCGCTGACTCTCAAGAAGCCACAGGGCCGCACGCCGCGCTTGCGCGCTCACCGTGCGCTCGCCCGCCGCCAGCCCGATAAGCGCCCAGGCAGTTTGCGACGCGGTACTCTCGCCCTTGCCGCGCCATTCGGGATCGGCATCGCTCAGGCAGCTCTCGCCGAACCCGCCGTCGGCATTCTGGACCGACTTGAGCCAGGCAACCGCACGCTTTATCCACGGTTCATCGACATCGACTCCGATGGCTCGCAGGCCCGAAAGCGCCGAAAAAGTGCCGTAAATGTAATTCACACCCCAGCGTCCCCACCAGGAGCCATCTGTCTCCTGTTCGCGCTTTAACCATTGGATGGCGCGCCGGGCTACCGGATGGTCGCTTTTGAAACCGACCTCCGCCATCATCTCGAGCACCCGGCCGGCAAGATCGGGACAGGTGGGATCGGTCGACGCTTCCGCATCGGCGAACGCCGCCGAATTTAGCCACGTCGCGTCGTTGTCAACGTCGAAGGCCGCAAAGCCACCGTCCGCCGACTGCATTCCCATCACCCAGTTCGAGCCGGCGCTGATGGCGCGCTCGCGCGCCTGCGGATCGTCGGCCGCCGTAGCGGCAAGAACCATCAGGATGACGGCCGAATCGTCCACGTCGGGATACCAGTCATTGAAAAACTGGAAGGCCCATCCGCCAGGCGCCAGGGCAGGCCGTTTCACCGACCAGTCGCCGCGCGCGAAGATCTGGCGGTCGATAAGCCAGCGCGATGCCTGGCGCAGTTGCGGCAGGTCGCCGGGAACTCCCGAATCAAGCAGCGCCTTGGCCGCAAGCGCGGTATCCCAGGTTGGGGAGACACACGGCTGGTAGAGGATTTTGTCGCCCATGTCCCAGATAAGTTCGCGGCTTGCCTCAAGCGCCCGGTTGAGCACCGGATGGTCGTTTCGGTAGCCCAGCCCCTTGAGCGCCATCGCGTTCAAAAGATAGCAGGGCTGGATTCCACCCCAGGAACCGTTGCGATCCTGATGCTCGAGAATCCAGTTTTCGACGTAACGGAGCGTTCGGTCGCGAAGGCGCTTCAACGGATGGCGGTTGTAGAGACGCAATAAGCGGTCGGCGCCATTGAGTACGGTTTTGAGCGAGAGCAGGCGCTTGGCTGGCGACGGCCCGAAGCGAGCGAAATGCGGAGGCAGAATGTAAAGCTCGAGCACGCCCTGGCGCAGATCCAGCGCAACCGTTGGGCGGGTCGCCTGAAGCATCATCAAGGCCATCACCGTCCCGCGCGCCCACGACGAAAGCTCATATATGTTGAGCGGAAACCAATGAGGCAGCAGCGCCATCTCGATGGGCAGGGCGGGGGTCGCGTCCCACGGGATCTGGCCCATCGCGGCGAGATAGAAGCGGGCGAGCGTCCCGGTGCGCTCTACGCCGCCGTGCGACATTATCCAGCGATGAGACGCAAGCATCGGCTCGTCTCCGGCCCGCATCCCGGCCAGCTTCAGGGCAAAGTAGGCCTCGACGGTTGTCGACAGATCTCCTTGGCCTCCTGGAAAGAGATTCCAGCTCCCATCGGGCTGCTGGATCTCCAGAAGCAGCTTCCTACACTTGGCTTCCACCTCAGAATTTACCGAGCCCATGAAATGGTTGAAGATAATGAACTCGGCGTTCATCTCGGCGTTGGCCTCTAGAGGCGCCAGCCAGTAACCCTCCGGATGCTGCAGTGCGAGCAACGACTGTTGCGCGCGCTGGATTGCAAGGTCGAGACGGTGGTCAAGGCTGTCCCGCGGCTCGATTACTGCAGCCCTCGTTTCAGCGAGATCATTGGGCATTTCAAGCGCTTCGTTCATACGATTTTTCCAGTTTTCGCATCCACCCGGACCGCGGCCGGGGCGCCTCGCGGTATTGCCGGTCAGTCCAACCCCGGGCTGTGCGCCCGGTACAATGCCTGGCAGCTCGGCAGCGCTATCCAACAAGCCGCTTCACGGAATCACGGCGCACTTGAGCGCTTCGCCCCGCTCGAGCAGGGCAAAAACCTCATCCAATTCTGCAAGCCGGCGCCGCGCGTTGATAATCGCCTGCGCGCCGTCAAGCCCGCAGCGGAGCAAATCGTAAGCTGCGCGCACGTCGCTTCGGCGGAAGTGAAACGGCGCCAGCAGACTTAAGTTGTCGTAATGCATCCGGCGCGTGTCGACGTCGAGCACCGTGCCCGGTGCGCAGCCGCCGAAAAACACGACTCGGCCGCCGCGCCGAACGCGCGCCAGAGCGTCGCGCCATCCCGCGAGCTGCCCCGTGCATTCAATGACCAAATCAGGTCCGTGGCCGCCGTTAAGCCCGGCAATCTCTCGGGCAGCGTCCTCACGGAAAGCGTCAATCACCCGATCGGCGCCCAGCTCCTCGGCCCATCGCAGGCGCTGAGCTCCGTGGCCCGCTGCCACTATCTTGCGTACGCCCCCATGCCTGAGTACCAGCAGATGGAGCATGCCGAAGGCGCCCGCACCGATCACCAGAACCGTCTCTGCGCGCGAGCGGCGCGCCATCGCTTGCGCGTGCACCACGCAGGCAAGCGGTTCCAGCAACGCCGCTTGCTCGAAGCTGAGTTCCGGCGGCTTATGGAAGGTGTTGTGCTTCACCACCCGCGCGGGCAGCAGCAGGTAATCAGCGTACGCCCCCGTAACCATCCGCTCGATCGCTTCGGGGCAGAGGTTCTCCTGGCCGCGCCCGCAAAAGAAACACGAGCCGCAGGGCGCCGTAGGCACCGCCATCACGGCGTCCCCGGCCCGAAACTCCTCGACCCCGTCTCCCGCCTTCGCGACCACGCCCGAGAACTCGTGACCAAAGGCCGCAGGCATCGGAAACAGCGGATGGCCGCGGCGAAAAGCCTTGAGGTCGGTGCCGCAGCTAAGCGCGCATTGAACTTCGACCAGCAGCTCGCCGGAACCCGGGACGGGTACTGTCACCTCCCGCAGTTCGAGCCGCCCGGGCTCGACCAGCACCGCCTGTCGCATCCCCGCAGCGCGCCACGTGCCGGAGGCCAGCGGCGACGGGCCGCGCGGCGGTGCCGAAACAACTCTTTCGCCGGCCGTACTCATCGCTTCCGCTCGACCGCGTAAGTGGCTAACGCACGCAGCGGTTCGGCTCGCGCGTCGAAAGCCGCAAGCGCGTCGCGGGCCTGGCGCGCGAGCGCAAGAGCGGTCTGGCGCGATCGGGGCACCCCAAGCAGCCTCGGATAGGTTGCCTTGCCGCGCGATTGGTCCTTACCGGTACGTTTTCCGATTTCGGCAGACGAACCCTCGACATCGAGCAAATCGTCCGCGATCTGGAAGGCCAGGCCGAAGGCGCGCGCGTACTCGTCGAAGGCCGCAAGCTGGCTGGCGCTCGCTCCGCCCAGCCGTGCGCCGCCCACTACCGCGAGCCGGAAGAGCGCGCCGGTTTTCAGCCGATGCAGGCGTTCGAGGACAACCAGCTCAGCCTTCTGCCCCTCGCCCAGAATATCCATAGCCTGACCGCCGACCATCCCGCCCGATCCGGCTGCTTCGGCCAAGTCCGCCACTGTTGCCAGCACCGTCTCGGGGGGAATTTTGTACGCGGCACTTTCGGCAAGCACGAAAAAGGCGTCGGTCAGCAGCGCGTCGCCCGCCAGGGTCGCTATCGCCTCACCGAAAACTTTGTGGTTAGTCGGACGGCCGCGCCGCAGGTCATCGTCGTCCATGCACGGTAGATCGTCGTGGATCATCGAATAGGTGTGCACCATCTCGACGGCGCACGCCAAAGGGAGAACCGCCTCTCGGTCGCCACCCACCGCATCACAGGCGGCAAGCGTCAGGATAGGGCGCAGGCGCTTGCCACCCGCTAGCAGGCTATACCGGATCGCCTCGGCCAGCCGCGCAACAGGAATCGTCTGCCGGGCAAGCATCTCCTTGAGGCTGACCTCGACAAGCTCGCGCCGCTCGGTCAGGTACCCTTCGAGGTTGAATGAGCCACCTTGGGCGGGTGCTATAGGACGCGCCGACGCCATCACCATCCTGCAACCTGCACTTGTACTCTCACAGAATTTAGCCGCACTCCCGCTTTGGCAGCGCCAAGCGGAAGCGCTTGCTTTACGCTCAAGCAGACTCACACGGGGCCCAGCTTGGCGAAAGTGCTTTAGCCCGTATGCGCGGTTTGCCTTGACCGGCAAGCGCCGCGTCCTACCAAAGATAATGGCGCACCATCCGCCACGAGTCCTTGAGATTGCTGCCGAACTCCAGCGCGACAGTCCCCTCAAAACCCGAATGCAGCTTGCAATCCTTGCACCGCAG
>JAJYVB010000077.1 GCA_021792265.1 Deltaproteobacteria bacterium
CTCTCGCTTCGCTCAGGGCGCCGCAGCGGCGGCTCAGAATGACCGATTCCATTTTGTCAATTTATTTGCGGGACGCCGCCCTAGCGGTCGTTACCTGACAGGAATTCCTGCCATTTTTTCCAGGTCGCTTCCCGAAACGCGTCGTCGAACCGGTTGGAGCGCGGATACTGATCGCGCCAGGTGAACGGCTTGCACGCGTCGATGAGCATCCGCCCCATCGTCAGTTCGCCGCGGCGCCGGCGCTCGGGCGAGACGCGCGGATCGAGCCCCGACGTCCACGAGTTCAGGATCTGCACCTGGTGAAGCGGATCGACCCGCGTGCACATCGCCCACAAGACTTGATTGAGATCGCTCGGATCGATGTCTTCGTCAACCGCGACGAAGTAGTTGTCCATCCCGGGACCGTACTGAAGCCCGGCGGCGGCGATCAGCGCCTGAGTGGCATGGCCTGCGAACTGCTGGCGGAGCGAGACCGCCACCAGCAGATTGTTGCAGTGCGACCAGACGCCTCGGATACCAGGGATGCCGGTATTTTCGAGATGCTCCCACACGCGGACGACGAAGATCGGCACGCCGTAGCGCTGCGTTATCGGCAGCAGCGGCGGATTGCCGAGCAGAATCGGATCGTTGCGGTACATGATGCGCTTGATGCGCACGACGCATTCGTCGCCGGTATGCGCGTAGTAGCCGGGCCATTCGCCGAACGGCCCCTCGGCGGCAGAATCCTGATCGAGCGGCGGAATCTCGCCCTCGACCACGATCTCGGCGTGGGCGGGAATCGGCAGGCCGGTCAGCTCGCTTTTGATGACTTCGACGGGCTCGCCGCGCAGAGCGCCTGCGTAATCGAGTTCCGAGACGCCCGGCTCGACCTTAACCGGCGACGCCATCCAAGTCGCCGGCTCGCATCCGAGCACCACCAGCGCCGGGCAGGCCTTGCCGCGCGCCCAGTACTTGGCCGCGATATGGCGGCCGTCGCGGTCCTCGAGAATCCAGAGGCTCAATCGGCGCCCGCTCTGGATGCAGGCGCGGTAGGTCCCGACGTTGACCCAGTCGCTGTCGGGATCCTTGGTGATGACCATGTCGGCGGTTCCGATGTAGCGTCCGCCGTCGTTCTGATGCCATTTGGGCGCGGGGAATTTCTCCGGGTCGGCGTCGTTGCCGGTGAGGATGTTCTCCATGATGGGTCCGCTTGAAACCTCACGCGGCGCAACCGGCTTGAGCGCGCGCGTCTTGTCCTTCCACGCCCTCAGCATCTCGAGCCTCGGCATCTCCGGCGGCAGTCCCATGCTGAGAGCGAAGCGCCGCGGCGAGGCAAGAAAATTGCTCACCACCCGGAAACCGCGCGGATAGCCCTTGATCGAATCGAACAAAAGGATCGGGCCGAATTTTTCGGCGCCGAGCTCCGTGATGCATCCGATCTCGAGGTTCCAGTCGGCGCCCTCGATGACTTTGAGTTCGCCGAGATCCGACGCTGCTGCCAGGTACTCGCGCAAATCGCGGAAGGCCATTTGTCACCCCTGTGGCGACCAGCTACGAAGCGACCGAGGCGTTGTGCTTCGATCGCAACGGATTTTTTGTTCTGATCCCCGAGCAGGCGAAGCGTAGATCGATCCCGGCCCGCGCCACAAGCGCTGAGGGGGCTCGCCCTGCAAAGACCGCTTTCGCCCTGATGGAGCCCATCCGGCCAGCGGTAGACGGATTCGTATTGGGCGCGTTACAAACGCGCAGATTTCGAAAGGCTGACCTCTTCGAAACGCGCGAGGGTATCTGTCGCCTGATGCCGTCGCTAACGCATGAGCTTTCGGAGACCAGCGTCCAGTGGGCGAAGGAATTGGCGCCGGTTACCGAGCGAGTCGCGCAGATGCTCTTTGCCAGCACGGGCGTGAGCAAAAGACGCGGGTCATCAGACGGAGGCCTTCCGACTCCGCTGACTGGAAGGAACCGGAGTGCAGGCCGGAGGCGGTAGTGGCGGCAAGCCGGAAGGTGCAAGATCTGAGACTTTCAAAAACCGGTCCCACTCCAATCGCTGCCTGCAAGGATTGAGGCGTACCGTTAACTACGAGTATAGGTTTACGTTATTGCAGCGCGGGCTTGGTTCGCCCGCATGGGCTGCCGAGGAGCGGGCTAGCTGCAGGCACTAAAGAAAATCCCGTCTCGCAAGCTGGCTTCATTCGCCGAAAGCAAAACCTTGAGACTCTTCTAGCCTCGAAATTGTTCAGGGAATTTTGGCCACATGCTAGGCTTTCGTCGGTGATCACTCAGCTGCGTCTCAAAACCGCTTCCTCGCTCGGCCAACCGCCGCTTGTCGTCGAACCGCCGCCCGTAACAATCTTCGTCGGCCCCAACAATTCCGGGAAGAGTCAACTGTTGCGCGAAATTTTCAATTTTTGCTCCCAACCAGTTAACGCACCGCCCGCCCTGATCCTCGACGCACTGATCTTCGCTAGGATGTCTCCAGAGGCAGCGCAAGCGGACCTTGATGTGACCAAGGCCACTCCAACACCCTCAGAACCGGCCCCACCAGAAGGTTACTTCCGTATCGAGCATGGACGTGTAAGCCATCCAGTGCTGGCCTCGCAATACATCGAGTGTTTGCAGCAGCCAAACACGCACCGTGTTCAATTCACAAGTTGGTACCTCAGCCGCTTCACCGTCAACCTTGACGGACCCGGCCGAATCGCGTTGGTCAATCCAAGCGAGCGTGGTGATCTGAAGCGTCCGAAGTTGCCGCTCGCACAACTTCTCACCAACGATGACAAGCGCTCGGCACTCCGCAAGGCAATTCACGATGCAATAGGATTGTATTTTGCCATCGATGCCTCGAATGGCAATCTGTTGCAGATTAGATTTGGCTCAACTCCACCAACCGATGAGCGAAGTTATAAGGACGTGACCCTAGATTATATGCGGGCTGCTCGCGGTATCGATGCCGTCAGCGA
This sequence comes from Deltaproteobacteria bacterium, assembly GCA_021792265.1. Taxonomy (GTDB): domain Bacteria; phylum Desulfobacterota; class Binatia; order Binatales; family Binataceae; genus JAJYVB01. The sequence continues at coordinate 2,940 of JAJYVB010000077.1, forward strand.
CGGGGTGAAGGCCTACACAGGAATTCTCGTTCAGCTTTATGCTGGCGACCCGAAGGTTATCATCATCGACGAACCAGAGGCATTTTTGCACCCATCCTTGGCATCGAAACTTGGAAAAGAGATCTCCGCGATGGCGGCCGCCGAAGGCAAGAAAGTTTTCGCCGCTACCCACAGCCCCGAGTTTGTAATGGGCGCCGTTCTGTCAAACACTCCGGTCAACATCATTCGCCTCACTTATGAAAATGACGTAGGAACGGCTCGCCTCCTACCCAGCGCCGAACTCGTTAAGCTCATGCAAGATCCGCTTTTGCGCTCTGTCGGCGTGCTTGCTGGATTGTTTTACAATGGTGTTGTCGTAACCGAGGCCGACGCTGACCGCTCGTTTTACCGGGAGATCAACGAACGCCTCCTTGCGGCTGGCGACTCGCGCGGGATCCCGCACGTGTTGTTCCTCAATGCCGATAATGTGCAAACGATTGCGAGGATAGTGCAGCCCTTGCGAAAACTCGGCATCCCCTGCGCTGCGGCCGTTGACATCGATATTATTGGGAACGGCGGCCAAGAGTGGACACGCCATCTTGAGGCCTGTAATGTTCCAGCGCTTGAGCATCAAGCCTTTAGCGATTGGCGGTCCAAGGTTTTCGAAAGTTTAAAGAGCAAAGGCGACTTCAAGACTTGCGGTGGCACGAAGCTTCTTTCAGGGCCCGATCATGAAGCGGCAGAAAATCTGTTCGATGATTTGGCTCGCTATGGGCTCTTTGTCGTTCGCCGTGGCGAACTCGAGGCTTGGCTTTCAAACCTGGACGTGCCACGTTCGAAAAATTCGTGGCTGCGCTCTATTTTCGAGAGGATGGGCGCTGACCCAAGCTCCTCGAACTACGTGAGGCCGGCCGCGGGAGACGTTTGGGATTTCATGGGTGAGGTGGGTAAATGGTTGGCCGATTCGAATCGGCACGGGATTCCGAAGTGAACACCTGATACCTCAACGGTCTGTTCGGGCTAGCCTTCATACAACTCTCGCTTCGGCACCGTCGAGAGTGCTTGGTCATGGAAGTATTCCGTCGCCGGTTGGAACGCATGTAGATCCGGCCCGCTTAGGTTGGCGCAATGAAGCGCGCTGGATTTCGTCGGTTCGGTTCCCGAGCTCCCTCCATGGTCGCCAACGGCTGACGTAAGCCGGTGAAGGGGGAGGAACTGGCAGCTCCCTCTATCTCCTAACCCCGCGCTCGGTTGACAAGGCGCGAACAGACCACGTAAAAGCACAGGGACGAACGAGCCCACCTTTTTCGGTGCAGGCGAAGATTTGTGCAGGCGGCTGCAGTACGTTTGTCAGAGGCGGCCTCACCACTAACAGGGTGCTGAAAAACGAAGGTCAGTGGGCAGGCGGACGCGGTGAAATTCAGCACCCTGCGAAAAAGATGGCTTCGTTCCTTAATCTTCTCTCCCTCTGGGAGAGATAAGAGTGAGGGAGCAGGCTGCGGAAGCCCTTTTTCCGCAGCCTGCTAAGGAGCAAACGCGGTCTTATAAAAGTTCCTCACCCGCGCCCTTGCGTCCCGCGAAGCCGGCTTCGCGGGGACCCCGCTTCGGCGCGACCTCTCCCGACGGGGAGAGGTGATTTCGAGTCGGCTGAGGGTTGCGAAGATCGAACCAGGTAACTGACGAGACAACTTCCAGGAATAGAGTATGAGCTCGAGCATTGATGCGATTCTTTCACCTGAGCAGGTGGCTTACCGCGACCGGCTGCGCGGCCTCGTGGATAAACACATACTGCCGCGGTGCGCCGAACTGGACGAAAGCATGACGGTTCCCTGGGACATTCTGCAGATGCTGTCGCGGGAATCCGTCCTTGGCGTGGTCATCCCCCAGAAATACGGCGGCCTGGGGAAACGCAACGACGGCCGCGACCTCGACGCAATTCCGGTTTGTCTTTCCCGGGAGCAACTGATGCGGGGTTCGTGCAACGTGGACACGCTGTTCGCGATGCAGGGGCTCGGCACCTACGCCATCATCGCGGGCGGAAGCGAAGAGTTGAAGCAAACCGTTCTGCCACCGGTCGCGGCTGGAACGAAGCTCGCCGCTTACGCGCTGACCGAGCCCGAGGGCGGATCGGACGTAGTCGGGATGGAAACCACGGCCGTCAAAAGCGGCGACGGTTTTGTGATCAACGGCCGCAAGACGTTTATCTCCAACGCGGGCATCGCAGCGACCTACGTCGTCGTGGCGAAAACGGATCCGTCCAAAGGCGCCAAGGGCCTGAGCGCATTTGTCGTCGACGGTGACACGCCGGGCCTGTCCGCTACCGAACCGTTCGACATGCTCGCCCCGCATATCATCGGGGCCGTGACGTTCAAGGATTGCTACGTTCCCGTAAGCCGCCTGCTGGGCACGGTCGGCGAGGGCTTCCGGCTGGCGATGGCGAGCCTCGATATCTACCGCGCGTCGGTCGGCGCCGCGGCGGTCGGTTTGGGCCAGGCGGCGCTCGAGGAATCGGTCAGCCGCGCCCTGGCGCGCAAGCAGTTCGGCCAGGCGATCGGTGAGTTCCAGGCCATCCAATTCAAGATTGCGGATATGGCAACCCAGGTCGAGGCTGCGCGGATGATGGTTTACCGGGCGGCCAAGCTCAGAGACATGGGCATGACGCCGATCGCGCGGGAGGCGTCGATGGCGAAGCTGTTCGCCACCGAAGTCGCTGCGAGATGCGTGGACGAGGCGGTGCAGATTTGGGGCGGGCTAGGCGTCTGCAAGGGCGTTCGCGTCGAGCGCCTGTTTCGCCAGGCGCGGGCGCTGCGCATCTACGAGGGAACTTCGGAAATCCAGCGCTTGATTATCGGGCGCGCCGTCCTGCGCGAAGCACGCAAAGCCGCTGGTCAGTGAGCGCCGGGCGGGCGCCTGCGCTGTTTTCTGGTGCGGCTGCCGGTCCGTCTTCGACGGACCGGCAGCCGCACGGCATCGCAAGCTCGCCGCAGCGAGCGCGCGTCGTAAAACTAGCGGCCGATGAACTTGGGCTTTTGCCGCTTGTGAAACGCCTCGTAGAAAATCCGGAAATCCTCGCCGCGCATCAGTAGCGCCTGAGCCTGCGCTTCGTTATCGATCGCCGAGACGAGGTCCATGTTCAACTCGTTGTTGACGAGCTGCTTGGTGATCGAGTACGCGAGGCTTGGTCCCTGGGCAAGGCGCTCCGCCCACTGCTTGGCAACGGCCATCAATTCGGCGTGCGGCACCACGCGGTTCACCAGCCCATAACGCTCGGAAGTTGCGGCGTCCAGGGTGTCGCCGAAGAAGAGCAGTTCCATGGTGCGGCCCATCCCGACGATTCTCGGCAGCAGCCACGCTGAGCCCATGTCGGCGCCGGCCAATCCTACCTTGGTGAACAGAAAGGCGAAGCGCGCCTGGTCGGACATGATGCGCAAATCGGAGGCCATCGCGATGACCGCTCCGGCGCCCGCCGTCATGCCGTTGAGCGCCGCGATAATCGGCTTGTCGAGCTGGCGCATGTTCTGAACGACCGCGCCGGTCATCCGGGTGAAATCGAGGTGGCCCTTGGCGTCCATCGTGATGAGCTTGGCGATAATCTCTTCGACGTCGCCACCCGAGCAGAAGGCCTTGTCTCCGCGTCCGGTAATGATGACCACCTTAACGGCGTCGTCCCGTCTGAGGCTGGCAAACAGGTCGCGAAGCTGCGCGTAGATCTCAAGCGTGAGCGCGTTAAGTACTTCGGGGCGGTTGAGCGTAATCGTCGCGATCCCGTTCTCAACCTCGTAGAGAAAGTCGTAAGCCATTTAGTCCTCCTAATCCTGCATCTGCGCAGAGTTAACCAGAATTTGCTTCCCTGGCCATCGATCGAGCCCCTGGACCCCTGCAAAGCTGCGCATCTCGCAACGCCTGTGGTGAGGATTCCACCCGAAATACGACAGGGCTAGGCGACACTAAAGCCCAACGCGGCCGGTACGCCGTGTTTCTGATTAACCGCTCCGGTTCTAACTGTCAACCAGAAAAGTCCGAGCATGTGGTTTGAGTCTCAGGCGTTTACACGGTCACGATCTCGTCCGGCACCGCTAAATCTTAAAGGACCGGCGGCCTTGGCAGCGCGTTTCTGTTCGCAGGCACGCTATCGTAAGAAAACCAATTAGATGCTATTTCAATCTATTTCTATTTAGATAATGCGATACGTCGTTAAACTGTTGGGTTGGCGCGCCGGTGGATTACGAGCGAGACCCGGGGTTCGAGCCTGGTTCGTCCGCCACTTTGATGGTTTCTTTAAGGCCAGCAGCCTGTTCCGCCGCATTAAAGGTGTCTTTTACTTATGCATACCTAATAAAATTTGACTTTAGGGTGCTGGCAATATAGGTTTCTTGCGAGCTTTCGGTACCTCGATGGCCATCAGCGCTAAATCAGAGAGCGCGATGTCTGAACTCGACGCGATCGACCTGCAGATCGTTGCGATCCTGCAGGAACACGGGCGGCTGCCGCTGGTCAAACTCGGCGAGCAGGTCGGACTGTCCGCGCCCTCGGTCATTGAGCGTGTAAAAAAACTTGAGGAAACCGGAGTCATTGTCGGCTACCACGCCGCGGTTGACGCGCGGCGTTTAGGCAAGGACGTGACTGCCTTTATCGGCGTCCAGATAAGCCATCCCCGCACCATCACGATGTTCGAGGAAACAGTCGCCCTGTTCGAAGACGTTCTCGAGTGTCATCACGTTACGGGCGAGCACACTTTCCTGTTGAAGGTGAAGACCCACAACACGGCGACCCTGGAAAAGCTCATCCGTGCCATCCGGATGATCGAGGGCGTCACACGGACCGAAACCGCCGTGGTGCTATCGACGCCCACCGAGCGCACTCAGATTGCCGTTCACGCCGGCGATCTGGCCTCTGCGGGCAACGGCCGCAGCCATCGCCATGCGGCGCCGCGTGCGCCAGCGCCAGCGGAATCCAGGAGGGGGTGACGATGCATCGCTTCCAGAACATTCCCGGCCGCCAGGGCCTGTACGATCCCTCCCACGAGCACGAGGCATGCGGTGTCGGTTTCGTGGTCGATATCAAGGGGCGCCGCTCGCACGACATCATTCGCAAGGGCATCCAGATTCTTGAAAACCTGGAGCATCGCGGGGCGTGCGGATGCGATCCGCTCACGGGTGACGGCTCAGGTCTGCTGATGCAGGTGCCGCACGAGTTCTTCGCGCGCGAGGCCGAACGCCTTGGCTTCGCGCTTGCGGCGCCGGGCCGCTATGGCGTGGGCATGGTGTTCCTGCCGCTCGAGCGCGAGCGGCGCGTCGAGTTCGAAGGGGTTTTCGAGCGGGTGGTGCGCGAAGAAGGGCAGCAGGTGCTGGGATGGCGCGACGTACCGGTTGCCGAGAACAACTGCGGTGAGATCGCGCGCCGCGCAATGCCTTCCATACGGCAGGTTTTCATTGGAGCCGGCTGGGGGATCGCCGACGACGAGCACCTGGAGCGCAAACTCTACGTCATCCGAAAACGCGCAACCAACGAGATCGGAAGGCTAAAGCGCAGCGCCGGCGAGATCTTCTACGTGTGCTCGCTCTCGGGGCGAACCGTCGTCTACAAGGGCCAGCTTATCTCGACCCAGATCCCGGCCTTCTTCCCGGACCTTCTCGATCCGGACATGGTGACCGCTCTCGCCCTGGTGCATCAACGCTTTTCGACCAACACTTTCCCGAGCTGGGATCGCGCTCATCCTTACCGGTTCCTGGCCCACAACGGCGAGATCAACACGCTGCGCGGCAATATCAACTGGATGCATGCGCGCGAAAAGCTCTTCAGCTCGCCGCTTTTTGGCAACGATACCGCCAAGCTGCTGCCGATCATCGAGCCCGACGGCAGCGACTCGGCCATGTTCGACAACTGTCTCGAACTGTTGGTGCGCACCGGGCGCTCGCTGCCGCACGCGGTGATGATGATGATCCCGGAAGCGTGGCAGAACGACCCGCTGATGAGTCCCACCAAGCGCGCCTTCTACCAGTACCATTCCTGCCTGATGGAGCCGTGGGACGGGCCGGCCTCGATAGCTTTCACCGACGGGCGCCAGATCGGTGCCGTCCTGGACCGCAACGGTTTGCGCCCTTCGCGCTTTCTGGTGACCAAGGACGGACTGGTGGTGATGGCGTCGGAGACCGGCGTGCTCGACGTTGCGCCCGACAACGTGGCCCTCAAGGGACGGCTTCAGCCGGGCCGGATGTTCCTGGTCGATACGGTCGAGGGACGAATCGTCGAGGACGAAGAGATCAAAGAGTCAATGGCGGCGCGCAAACCGTACGGCCACTGGCTCAGAGAGAACCTGGTCGAGCTCGAATCGTTGCCTAAGCCCGAGGCGCCGGCAGTGGACGGCGTAAACCAGTGCGACCTGTTCACGCAGCAGAAAGCCTTTGGGTACACGCTCGAAGAGCTCAAGATGTTGCTGGCGCCGATGGCTGTCAACGGCCAGGAAGCCGTGGGTTCGATGGGCAACGACACGCCGCTCGCCGTCCTGTCCGAGCAGGCGCCGCCGCTGTTCAGCTACTTCAAGCAACTCTTTGCCCAGGTGACTAATCCGCCAGTGGACGCGATTCGCGAGGAGATGGTGATGTCGGCGGAAACCACCATCGGGTCAGAGCAAAACCTGTTCGAGGAGACAGCGCTTCACTGTCGCCAGCTAAGGCTGAAAACTCCCGCTTTAACCAACGCCGAGCTGGCAGCCATAAAGGGTTTGTCGCAGCCAGGCCTGCGATCCGTCACGCTCGAAACGCTCTATCCGGTTGCTGAGGGAACCGAGGGATTGCGCAAAGCGCTTGACGACCTGTGTCGCCGTGCTTCGGGTGCGATCGAGAACGGCTACACGATAATTGTGCTCTCCGACCGCGGCGTGGATCCGGGGCGTGCGGCAATCCCGAGCCTGTTGGCTACTGCCGCGGTCCATCATCATCTGGTCCGCGAGGGTACGCGCACGCGGGCTGGCCTGGTCGTCGAATCGGGCGAGCCGCGCGAGGTTACGCATTTTTGCCTGTTGATGGCCTACGGCGCGGGCGCCTTCAACCCCTACCTCGCATACGCGACACTGTGCGGCATGATCCGCGACGGGATGCTCGAGGGCGTTGACGAGCCGGCTGCGATTGAGCATTACCGCAAGGCGATCGCCAAGAGCCTCATCAAGGTCGCGTCGAAGATGGGGATCTCGACTCTTCAAAGCTATCGCGGCGCGCAGATTTTCGAGGCCATCGGCCTCGGTCATGAACTCGTCGATCGCTACTTTACCGGTACCGCCTCGCGCGTGGGCGGCGTCGGCCTGGACGTTATCGCTGCTGAGACCGCGGCGCGTCACAGACGGGCTTTTGAGACACCGGCCAACCTCGATGGCGAACTCGACGCGGGGGGCCAGTACCAATGGCGCCGCCGCGGCGAGCACCACATGTACAACCCGAACACGATCGCCACGCTTCAGCATGCCGTGCGCTCCGGCAACTACCGCACCTTCAAGGAATACACGCGGCTGGTTGACGACGAGAGCCAGAGCCTCGCAACTCTGAGAAGCCTGCTCAAGTTCAAGCCCGACCGTCAGCCGATCCCGATCGACGAGGTCGAACCGGCCACGTCGATCGTCAAGCGGTTCAAGACCGGCGCGATGTCGCTGGGCTCGATAAGCCGCGAGGCGCACGAGACGCTGGCGATCGCGATGAATCGGCTCGGCGCCAAGAGCAACACAGGCGAGGGCGGCGAGGACCCCGAGCGCTTCGTCGCCGATGCCAACGGCGATCTTCGGCGCAGTGCCATCAAGCAGGTCGCGTCGGGCCGTTTCGGAGTCACCAGCCACTACCTGGTCAACGCTGACGAATTGCAGATCAAGATGGCGCAGGGTGCCAAGCCGGGCGAGGGCGGCCAGCTTCCCGGCCATAAGGTTGACCAGTATATCGCGCGTATCCGCTATTCGGTCCCCGGCGTAGGGCTGATCTCGCCGCCGCCCCATCACGACATCTATTCGATCGAGGACCTGGCCCAGCTAATCCATGATCTGAAAAACTCGAACGACCGGGCTCGCATCAGCGTCAAGCTGGTCGCCGAAGTCGGGGTCGGTACCATCGCCGCAGGCGTGGCCAAGGCAAAGGCCGACGTCGTTCTTATCAGCGGACATGACGGTGGTACCGGCGCTTCGCCGCTTACTTCGATCAAGCATGCCGGGATTCCGTGGGAGCTGGGCCTGGCCGAGACGCAGCAAATCCTCGTTATGAACGATCTGCGCGGGCGTATCCGGGTCGAGACCGACGGCCAGCTCAAGACCGGGCGCGACGTTGTCGTCGCGGCGCTGCTGGGCGCCGAGGAGTTCGGCTTTGCCACTGCCGCGCTGATCGCTTCGGGATGCGTGATGATGCGCGTATGTCATCTCAACACGTGTCCGGTAGGAATCGCGACCCAGGACCCTGAGCTGCGCAAGCGGTTTGCAGGCAAGCCCGAGCACGTCGTCAACTTCATGACTTTCATCGCCGAAGAGGCGCGCGAATACATGGCCCAGTTGGGCTTTCGCACGATCGAGGAAATGGTCGGCCATGTAGAATGCCTTGAGGCCAACCGCGAGATAGCCAGCGCCAAGGCGCGCACGCTCGACTTGAGCCAACTCCTGAAAAAGCCCGACGTGGGCGAGCAGGTCGCCATCCATTGCGTTGAGCCGCAGGATCACGGCCTGGACCGCGCACTCGACAAAAAAATCATCGAGCTCGCCAGCGAAGCGCTCGACCATAAAAAGCCGGTCGAGATACATCTGCCGATCCGCAACGTCAACCGGACGGTCGGCACGATGCTCTCGGCAGAGGTATCGCGCCGATGGGGCGCGGAGGGGCTGGCGCACTACACCATTCAGGTCCATCTCAAGGGATCGGCGGGCCAGAGCTTTGGCGCTTTCCTGGCTCCCGGAGTGGCCCTTTACCTCGAAGGCGACGCCAACGATTACTGCGGCAAGGGGCTCTCCGGCGGGTTCGTGGTGGTGCGGCCGCCCGGCGAGGCGACCTTTGCCGCCGAGGAAAATATTCTCATAGGCAACGTCGCCCTGTACGGAGCCACAGGAGGCGAAGCGTTTTTCAACGGACTTGCCGGTGAACGCTTTGCTGTCCGAAACAGCGGCGCGCGCGCTGTGGTCGAAGGCGTGGGCGACCACGGATGCGAGTACATGACACGCGGCCTGGTCGTGGTGCTGGGACGCACGGGACGCAACTTCGCCGCGGGGATGAGCGGCGGCGTCGCCTACGTGCTGGACGAGGACGGGACCTTCCCGGCAAAGTGCAACCGCGCCATGGTTGAGCTCGGTCCCCTTTCGGACCGCGCCGAAATAAATCAGCTCCATAACCTCATCGTGCGCCATCACCAGTACACCCAGAGCCGCCGCGCTGGGGAGATCCTGGAAAGCTGGGATGATTATGTTGGCCGGTTCGTCAAGGTGATGCCGACTGAGTACAGGCGGGTGCTGGAAAACCAGCATCTCAATATCGGCTCCGACCTGGCGCGCCTGGCCGCGGTATGATGCAGCGGGGAGGATATGCCGTGTGGGC
>JAJYVB010000078.1 GCA_021792265.1 Deltaproteobacteria bacterium
CGACCTGGTAACCATGAAGTGGTGGAACGGGATTTGGCTGAACGAGGCGTTTGCCACCTTTATGGAGATGCTGGCGGTCGATGCCTGGCGCCCGCAGTGGCGGCGCTGGGAGAGTTTTTCAGGATCGCGCGCCGCGGCGATGACGATCGACGCGCTGATGAGCACGCGTCCCATCGAGTACCCGGTGCACAGTCCCGAGGACGCTCGCGGAATGTTCGACGTGCTGACCTACGAGAAGGGGGCGTCGGTGCTCCGGATGCTTGAGCAGTACCTGGGAGCCGAGGTGTTCCGTCGTGGAATATCGGCCTACCTGCGCCAACACGCGTACGCGAACGCCGAGACAACCGACCTCTGGGACGCGCTCGAGGAGGGGAGCCATGAGCCTGTGCGCCGGCTAATGGACTCGTGGATTTTCCAGCCGGGCTTGCCGCTGGTCGAGGTTGCGCTTGCCCCCGGACGAGGCATGCTGAAGCTTTCCCAGCGCCGCTTCCTCTACCTTGGAGAACAGGCTGGCCGAAAGGACGGTCAACGCTGGCATATTCCCGTAACCGTCAGGATTGCCGGCAACAAAGGCACGACGACACGCAAGCTTATTCTTAGCGAGCACGAAGCCACAGTCGAGCTACCCGCCGACTTTCGCTACGCGCTGGTCAATGATGGCGGCCACGGTTTTTATCGGGTCAATTATGCGGCAGAGCTGTTGGACGCGCTGCTCGGCAACCTCGGCGATCTGTCAGCAGTGGAACGCTTCGGCTTGATAAACGACAGGTGGGCGCTGACCGTCGCAGGCTTCGGTACCGTGGCGAAGTTCCTCGAAACTGCGCGGCGGTTTCGCGGCGAGACGGAACTCAACGTATGGCGGCCACTGGTTGCGGCGCTGGGCTATCTCGACCTGATCGTTGGCGACGGGGATCGGCCGGCGCTGGCGGCTGCCGTACGCGATATCGCGGGCGATGCCGCGGCTCGGCTTGGATGGACGCCCAAGCCGGGCGAGGACGAACTGACGCGCCAGCTCCGCGGACTTCTATGGTCGGCGCTCGGCACGCTTGGCGACGACCCCGCGGTGCAGAGCGAAGCGAAGTCGCTCTACGGACGCTACCTCGCCGACAGTGCCGCGGTCGATCGCGACGTTGTGCCGGCCCTGGTGTCGATCCTGGCCGCGTGCGGAGACGAGGCGCGGTTCGGGGAGTTCCGGGCGCGATTCCAGAGAGCGCGGACGCCGCAGGAAGAGCAGCGCTACCTGTTCGCGCTTGCCGGTTTTCGGCGTCCCGAGCTTCTGCGCCGCACCATGGAGATGACGCTGGGCAACGAAGTGCGCACACAGAATGCTCCCTACCTGCTGGAGTCGTTGCTCATGAACCCGGCGTGCCGCTACGAGGCGTGGGAGTTCATGCGGCGCAACTGGGAGGCCATATGCGAGCGCTTTCCCGACGCGGCGCTGCCGCGGATGTGCGAGGGGATTATCGTGCTGCTCGACCGCGAGGCCGAGGTTCGCGACTTCTTCTCGGTTCACAAGGTGCGAATCGGCGAGCGCCTTATCGAGCAGCATATCGAGCGTCTGCGGATCGCTGTCTCGTTGCGTGAGCGCGAGGGAAAGGCGCTGGCTGCGGCGCTGGCGGCGCGCGCCTAGCAGCTTCAACCGTGTTCGGAGGCCGCGCCTGAGCAAGCACGCCTGTCGGACGGGGACGGGCGCGACCTGCCTCTCAACGGCCTGGGCCGCTTGCAGCGGCGGCGTCGCGTCCGAGCAGACGCGCCGCCGTTGGCTGCGAGTGGCCAATCACAGGGTGAGGCTGGTAGGGCTTTTCCACCGCCTCGACTTCTTCGGCGTCGAGCTTAATTTCGGCCGATTTGATGAGCTGCTTGAGGTGATCGAGCTTGGTCGCCCCGATGATCGGCGCCGTCACGCCGGGCGCCTGCAACACCCACGCGCATGCCACCTGCGCGGGATTTACACCGCGCGCGGCTGCGACTTTGGCGACAGCGTCGGCGACAGCGTAGTCGCTTTCATTGCGATAGAAGTCGCGCGCGAGCGGATCATGCTTTGCCCGCTCGGTCAGCTCGACGCCCCCGGGCTTGCGATTGCCCGCCAAAAAGCCGCGTGCCAGAGGGCTCCACGGGATGACGCCGGCGCCCTGGTCGATGCAGAGCGGGATCATCTCGCGCTCCTCCTCGCGGTAAACCAGGTTGTAATGGTTCTGCATCGAGGCGAACCGATGCCAGCGGTTCTCGCGCGCCACGAACAGCATCTTGGCGAACTGCCAGGCCGCCATGCTGCTCGCGCCGAGATAGCGCACCTTGCCGGCCCGCACGAGCGAATCGAGCGCTTCGAGCGTTTCATCGACGGGCGTGGCGAAGTCGAACCGATGAATCTGGTAGAGGTCAATATAGTCCATGCCCAGGCGGCGCAGCGAAGCGTCGCAGGCCTCGATGATATGTTTGCGGCTTAGCCCGGAGCGGTTCGGCTTGGGACCCATCGGCATGTAGACCTTGGTGGCGACCACAATGTCGTCGCGCGCGGCCATCTCGCGCAGCAGCCGGCCGGTGATCTCTTCGCTTGCGCCGAACGAATAGACGTCTGCGGTGTCGAAAAAATTGATCCCCTGGTCCAGGGCCAGCGCGAAATGCTCGCGGGCCTCGGCGGCGTCCAGCACCCAGTTGCGCCACTTCTTCGTGCCGTAGCTCATGCATCCGAGGCAGATTCGCGAAACGGTAAGTCCGCTGTTACCCAGCTTCACGTAGTCCATGGCTACTCCAATTCGACGTCCGGCCTAACGATTTGACGCCGTGCTAGCGGTTTTAATTGAGCGTTCCCGCCGATTGTGCCGCTTGTCAAGCCTACCAGGGGCCGCCACGGCGGCGGACACGGCTGAGGTTCGCAGGGATGTACCAAAAGCGCCGCCCGGCAGGGCGCGGCGCTGACTATTCGCCCGAGAAACGCGGGGCCCGCTTTTGGACGAAAGCGCTGATTCCTTCCGGTCCGTCGTGGGTCCGCGCCATCCGGGCCACCGTACTGCTCTCGTAGTCGAGCTGTTCCTCGAGCGTGTTGGTGCCGCTCATCAGTAACAGGCGTTTGATCCCACCGTAAGCGTTGGTCGGTCCGTTGGCCAGCTCAGCGGCCAGGGCCTCGGCCTCGGCCATCAGCCGGTCGTCTGCAATGACACGCGTCACGAGACCGAGTTCGAGCGCCTCGCGGGCCGAGAGCACACGGCTGGTGACAGCCAGCTCCAGAGCCCGCTTGGGGCCTACCAGGCGCGGCAGGAAATAGGTAGATGAACCGTCCGGGGTGAGGCCGGCGCGGCTGTAACCGAGGGTCATCTTGACCGATTCGGCGACCATAGTGAAATCGGCTGCCAGTGCCAGGCTCATCCCGGCACCGCCGGCAGGACCGTTCACCGCCGCGATGAGCGGCGCCCGCATCCGGGCAAAGCGGATCACGGCATGATGCATGTACTTGGCGGTTCCCTCAATGTACTCCGACAGGGAGGCGGATGACTGTGCGGCGAATGCTTTGAGGTCCCCGCCGCCGCAAAACATTTTGCCGGCGCCGGTCAGAATCACCGCCCGTATATTCGAATGCTCCTCACAGCGGCGCGATACGTCGCTCAGTTCGCGCGCCATCTCGAAGTCCAGAGCATTGGCCGCATCAGGACGATTAAGCGTGACGCGGGCCACGCTGCCATTCATGTCAAAAAGTAATCGCGAGTAGGCGTTCATCCCAACCTCCGTGATAGCGGCGAAAGATCGTACCTGCATACCGTCGCTATGCAGAAATACGCTTGGCCGACGGGCGCGCGCAAGCACCCTCGAAGCCGCCCGCTACCCGAAAAGGCAACGCGTGCCTTGCCCGCGCTGGCCATTCGGGTGTAAGGACCAGCAGGAGCGATGGCTACGCAGACCGACCCGGTCCGGGTTGAAACGGCCGACGGCGCCACTTGGCTGACGTTCAATCGGCCGGAGCGCCTGAATTCGTTCAACGCCGACGAGTTAGCCGCGCTGGTTGCGACGCTCGAACAGTGCGAGGCCGACGCCTCGGTTCGGGCGGTCGTCATAACTGGCAGTGGACGCGCCTTTACGAGCGGGCTCGACCTGCACGAAGCTCCAGCCGGAGACCCGGCTGCGATGGCCCGCTGGATGGCTCGCGTGGCGCCACTCTGGGGGGCTGTAGCCTCGGCGCTCGTGCGCATGAACAAACCGGTCCTCGCCGCCGTCAACGGTTCGACGGTCGGCGGAGGGGTCGGAATCGCGCTCGCTTCAGACTTCGTGATAGCTTCCTCGCAGGCGACATTCACCCCGGGATGGCTTGCGATTGGGGTAAGTATCGACACCGGCTCAAGCTGGTCGCTGCCGGCTTACCTCGGAATGCGGCGCGCGACCGAATGGGTGTACACGAACCGAACCCTTACGGCGGCCCAGGCGCTTGAATGGGGACTGGTTAACCGGGTTGTCGATGCGGCGCAGTTCGAGGGCGAGGTTCGACGGGTCGGGCGCGAGCTGGCTGCCTATCCAACACATCTGTTCGCGATGGCCAAGGCGTTGTTTCGGCGTGGACGTACGCACGACGCCGAAAACCAGCATCAGGCCGAATCCGATACGCTGGAGATTGCCGCGGCTCATCCGCACTTCCACCAGACGCTCGATCGCTTCTACCAAAAACGCGGCTCAGGCCGCAGCGGTCTGGTTCGGCTGGATCCGGCCCCGGACCGGCGCCGATGAGCGCAGAGGTCCTTCAAAAGAGCCAACGGCCGATGGCGCAGCGCAAGCGAAAGTTCTGGGGATGGGGCTACGAAGACCAGGAGCCCAATGCCGAGGAAAAGGGCAGTCTAGCGGAACTGCTGAAGCACCGGTTCAACCTGGGGGACTTGGAAATTCTGCCAGCCCCCCGTCTCGAGGAGCTGGCGCTGCGAGCGCCGCGTATCGCTGTGCCGCCAGCACTGGAGACCTTTTGTTCGACCGCGGCCTATGATCGCGCCGCTCATAGCTACGGCAAGAGCTTTCGCGACACGGTGCGGGCGTTTCGCCGCCAATATCCCAACCCGCCCGACGTCGTCGCCTTTCCGCGCGATGAGGCAGAGCTGGTTCGTGTGCTCGAATGGTGCGACTGCGCGAAGCTCGCCGTAGTGCCATACGGCGGCGGCTCCAGCGTCGTCGGCGGTGTCGAGCCGCCCTCCAATGACACCTATCCGGGCGTGGTGACGATCAACCTCGCGCATTTTGACCGAGTGCTGGAGGTGGACCGTGCCTCGCGAGCAGCCCGGATTCAAGCCGGCGTGATGGGTCCGGCACTTGAGGCGCAACTCAAGCCGCACGGTCTTACCCTGCGCCATTTTCCGCAATCTTTCGAATTTTCTTCGCTTGGTGGATGGATCGCCACGCGCTCGGGCGGCCATTACGCGACGCTTTATACTCATATCGACGACTTCGTGGAATCGCTTCGCGTCGTGACCCCAACGGGCGTAATTGAATCACGCCGCCTGCCCGGCTCGGGTGCCGGTCCAAGTCCTGACCGCATGTTTATCGGCTCGGAAGGAACTCTGGGGATCATCACCGAAGCGTGGATGCGGCTGCAGGACCGCCCGAGGTTTCGCGCCGGTGCCACGATCACTTTCGCGGACTTTGAGAACGGGGCAGAAGCGGTGCGCGCAATCTCGCAAGCCGGACTGTACCCGGCCAACTGCCGCCTGCTCGACCGTGGTGAGGCGCTGAACGCAGGCGCAGGCACCGGGACCGACGCGATTTTGGTCCTCGCCTTTGAATCGGCTGACCATCCGCTGGAGCCTTGGCTTCAGCGGGCGCTCGAATGCGTTGCCGATTTCAGAGGGCGTGTGAGCGCTGTCGATAAGATGGAAGACGAGGCGCCGACTCACAGCGGAGCTGCCGGTGCGTGGCGCAGGGCCTTTTTGCGAGCGCCCTACCTGCGCGATGCGATGGTGGCGATGGGCATGGTAAGCGATACGTTTGAGACCGCGATCACCTGGGACCGCTTCCGGGAGTTTCACGCGGCGCTAATCGAACAGGCGGCAACGGCAGTGCGTGAGGTGTGCGGCAAGGGCAGCGTCACCTGCCGGCTTACGCACGCGTATCCAGACGGCTGCGCGCCCTACTACACGGTTCTGGCGCCCGGGCGGCGCGGCGCTGAACTGGAGCAATGGGACGAGATAAAGGGGGCGGTTTCGGACCTGATCATCAAGCTCGGCGGAACGATCACGCATCATCATGCGGTGGGCCGGGATCATCGCCCGTGGTACGATCGCCAACGTCCCGAGCGTTTTGCGCGGGCGTTGCAGGCGGCTAAACAGGTGCTTGATCCCGCCGGGATTCTCAACCCCGGCGTACTTTTGGACCCGTAGCGCGGTGAAGTGGCGAGATGGCCCCGGCTGGCTCAAAGCCGCGTAGCTGAGGCGCCCGTTGCATGGAGGCTCTGAATGAACGACAAGGAAGAACTCTACGACGAGGCGGTGGACGCCTACGCTGACGAGCAATACGACCACGCTATCGAACTGTATCAGCGGGCGCTTGCTATCGACCCGGACTACGCCGACGCGCTGCATGGAATGGCAATGTGCTACCAGGCGTCGGGGGATCTCGACTCCGCCATCGCCGTTACCCGCAAGTACCTGGAGAAGCATCCCGAGGACATCCTGGGCTACACCAACCTGAGCATCTTTTACCAGCGCAAGGGTATGGTCCCCGAGGCAGAAGCGGCCAACGCCGAGGCGCGCCGGCTCGACTGGAAGCGCCAGCTCCGCACAGTCACGAAACCGGGCTGAGGCACGTCGGATTCGCGGACCCGAGGTGAATCTGCCCGTCGATGCCAGTTCCGATCAGGCGAATGCCCGGCTGGGGAGGGTAAGCCATGAAACTCAAAGGCAAGACCGCACTGGTGACCGGAGCGGCGTCAGGACTGGGGCGTGCTATTGCCCTTGCGTTTGCGCGTGAAGGCGCTCGCGTGGGGGTCAACGACCTCAATGAGGAGGCGGCGGGCGCTACGGTCTCCGAAATCGCGCGCCATGGCGGTCAGGCGCAGGCGTTCGTGGCCGACGTATCCAGCAGTGAGGCCGTGCGGCGGATGTTTGCGGCCTTCCTCGATACTTTCGACGGCATCGATATTCTGGTCAACAACGCCGGCATCAAGGCCGGCTACCGCTATAACCAGGGGCGCACCACGGCCGATCTGACCGACGACGAGTGGCGCCGGATGATGGGCGTTCATCTGGACGGCACGTTCTACTGCACGCGCGAGGCGCTGCACGCGATGCTCAAGCAGCGCTCCGGCCGGATCATCAACATAGGCTCGATCTCTGGGATGCAGGGTTTTATCGGGCTCGACGGGACGGCTGACTATTGCGCGGCCAAGGGCGGGATTATCGCCTTTACCAAGGCGGTTGCGGTTGAGGTGGCGCGCCACGGGGTGCTCGTCAACTGCATCGCGCCCGGGTATATCCTCCTTCCAACGATGACCGTGGCGCCCGAGTTCCGTTCGCACATTACGGCTTCGATTCCGCTCGGACGTTTCGGCGAGGCGGCCGACGTGGCACAGACTGCGGTTTTCCTTGCCTGCGACGATTCAGCTTATTTCGTGGGACAGGTGCTGAGCCCAAACGGCGGCTATGTCACCTGACCTGGGCGTGTTTTCGGCGTACGGCCAGAGATGCGCGCGCAGCGCGGCTCGAAATCGGCCGGCGCCGAGTTTGTTTAAGCGAACTGGTAGCTCAGCCAATCCGTGACGGAACGTCTGGCCGGAGTCGCGATCCCTCTCTTTTCGCTCCGGCGTCCGGCCGGCATGGATACCGGTTGCGGCGGGATTGGCGACCTGCCGCTTGCCCTTCAGTTGTTCCTTCGTTTCGGCCATCGCCTCATTCAGCTTCTGCCCCTCGACGAGGTCGCTCCGGGGCAGTCGAGCCCGTACAGCTCGCTGAGCGTCCTCGCGATTGACCCGATTTACGTTGCGCTCGAAGGCCTCAGCCGTGCTGAGTTGCGGCGTGCAGTGCGGCCGCACCTCCGGCGCCGCGGCCGCGCGCCGTATGCCGGAAGTGTCGATCGGGAACGGGCCCGTGTGGTTAAAAGCCGCTATCTCGTTCGCGAGTACCGGCGCTTTCGCGCCGCCGGCACTCCTTCGGAGCGCGCGCGGTTCGAAGCTTACGCCGAGGCTAATCGCAGTTGGCTTGCCGACTACGCCCTGTTTCGTGCTCTAAAGGAACGCTTTGGATGGTCGGCTTGGGAGAAGTGGCCTGCGCCTTTGCGGCGGCACGACGCTGACGCGCTAAGCGCGGCGCGGTCCGAACTGGCGGACAGCGTGTCGATGCACTGTTACTGGCAGTTCGTCGCGGCCGAGCAGTGGCGCCGCGTGCGGCAGCGCTTTGCTGACGCCGGCGCTTTTCTTGGGGGCGACATAGCCTTTTCGCCTGCACGCGATAGCGCGGAAGTATGGGCCAATCAGGATCTCTTCGACCTCGAACGCTCCGTTGGAGCGCCGCCGGACGCGTTCAGCGACAAGGGCCAGCGATGGGGCCTGCCGATGCCAAACTGGGAGCGGATGCGGGCACGGAATTTCGACCTGCTGCGCCTGCGAGCCGAGAAGGCCGCAGAACGGTTCGACGTTATCCGAATCGACCACGTGGTTGGCCTCTATCGTACATACTCTGTAGGTCCAAACCCTGACGAAACGGGCCATTTCGAGCCCGCCGACGAGCCAGCCCAGCGCCGCCAGGGCGAAGAGGTGCTGCGAGCGATTCAGGAGTCTGCGCGCGGCGCGACCGTCATCGCCGAGGATTTGGGCGTCGTTCCGGACTGGGTGCGCGAATCGCTCGCCGCCTGCAGTATCGCGGGCTATAAAGTCGTGCGCTGGGAAAAGAGCAACCGGGGGCTCCCCGATGAGGGCTATATCGATCCGCAAATCTACCCGGAACTGTCTGTCGCAACTACGGGAACGCACGATACCGAATGCCTCGTCGAATGGTGGCGTGCGCAGCCCGAAAACGAACGGAGAATGTTCGTAAAAGGGCTCAGAATCGCGGAGCGCCTGGCGCCCGAGCGCCAGCCGCTGGATACCCTCGGCCTCGACGCCATCCTGGAGGCGCTCTACGCGGCGCCGTCGCATCTGGCAATTGTGCCGGTTCAAGACCTTTTCGGATGGCGCACGCGGATCAATCTGCCGGCAACGTTATCGCAGGCGAACTGGAGCTTCCGGCTGCCCATGGCGCTCGAACGTATGCTGGAAGACGGCTCGGCGGCGCGCCGTGCGGCGCAACTCTGCGCAATAGTTGAGCGAACCGGCCGCCGGTGAGTTTGACGCGGGTTTCCTTGCTTAAGCGGCTTGGGTTCGTACCGCCAACTAGATTGGTGTAGGCTTTTCGCAGGGGGACGGGTGTGGCGGACGGCGGTGGAGCATGGCACCTGGCGCGGCCGGATGTCTCCGGCGATCCAACGCGGCGCGGATCGGAAGATCGGCGTGCCGAAACTCAAGCGGCAGCGTCCACGGCATTGCCAGAAGGCGCACAAGCTGTAGCGTCAGATAACAGCACGGTCGCCAGTTGTGAGTTTGCGGCAAGCGTAGGGGCTGTCTTTTTCCTCGCGCGCGCCTTTCGGCGGCCCTTAGCCGTCGTACTCCTTTGGCTGGCCGCTATTTTCGTGCTGGGGTCTGCTTTCGCAGGTCTCAGGGGCCGCGAAACTCGTTGGGATTTCAGCCACTATTACGCTTCCGCGCTGGCGCTGCGCCAGGGCCTGGATCCCTACACTACCTCGCTCAAGCCCATCGCCAAGCAATTCGGCCTGCACCTCGGTGCGATCGACCGCGCAACATATCCTCCGACGTTTTTGCTCCTGTTCGAACCGCTGACATTTTTTTCACCGCACGCTGCCTACTGGACTTGGTTCGCCGCCAATCTGTGCTTCCTGGCTATCGCTTTATTTTCCCTGTTAGGACCGGCTTCAGGTCTCGACCTCGCCGACTCCCTGGCGCTGGCAGCGTGGGCGCTTCTTTATCCTCCACTTGCCACCCATTTCTTCTATGCGCAAAGCCAGCTGCTCATACTGGTTCTGCTGGTGGCGATGGAGCGCTCGCTCGCCGCGGGCCGGCCGGTGCTCGGCGGCCTTGCACTAGCGGCCGCGGTGCTGCTGCGGGCTTTTCCACTTGTGATGGTGGGATACCTGGTGGTTCGCCGTCACTGGTCGGCACTGAGATGGACAGTTTTTTGGGGAGCAGTGGCCGGCGTGCTTACGCTCGCCTTGGT
This sequence comes from Deltaproteobacteria bacterium, assembly GCA_021792265.1. Lineage (GTDB taxonomy): Bacteria > Desulfobacterota > Binatia > Binatales > Binataceae > JAJYVB01. The sequence goes on from JAJYVB010000078.1 coordinate 10,230, forward strand.
CGGTGTCGGGCGGAGCTTTGATTTTTTGCGTGTCGTGAGCTTTCTGACGGGGCCGTACTGGCTCGCGCGCCCGGCCAACGTAGCTTTGGGAGCTTCGGTCTCGGGAGTGTTCTGGTTTTTCTTCGGCTTTCATGCGGGGCCGGCTGTAGATTTTGTGCGCCAGGCCGTATCGCTCGGCGCCGAGCTCGGCCTGCTTGCGCTCACCGTACGAGTGACGCTTGCCGCCAGCGGTGATGACGATTCGGAACTGCGATGTTTTTCGCTTTGGGTTGTGACGACGGTGTTGCTGTCGCCCACCGCCTGGTTTCATTACCTCGTGCTGCTTTACATCTTGTTTGCAGCGCTGACCGCGGCAGGCAGGCGCGGAACAGCCGGAGCGCGGGTGCTCAATCTCGGGCTTTTGAGCTATGGGCTCGCTTTTGCTTACGTGATCGTGCTCGCGGTTCCGAGCGGACGTTTTCATTTCCCAACGCTTGCGGTGGTCTCGATGATCATGTTTGCCTCGCTCGCCTGTGGCTACGGAGCTGCATACTGCTTTGCGGCTGAAACGTGCGATCGGCGCTTGGACCGCAAAGTTTCACCGTTAACCGCCGCTGGCGGCGTAAGGCCGGCATGAGGGCGGTGCGAGGAGCTAATCGAACGGCATGTTGACGATTACCAGGCAGGGCCTGGGTCGGGCTCTGATCCGGCCCTTGCCGCTTGCGATGCTGTGGCTGGTGGTCGCGCTCTACGGATGGTCGCTCGCCAAAGCCCTCAAGCAGGGCGACAGGCGGATCGATTTTTCCGTCTACTACCTTTCGGCTCTCACGGCGCGCCAGGGACTGGACCCGTATCGGGCGAACTTCGGCGCGCTTGCGAAGCAATTTCACTTCAACATCAAGGGAATTGCCCACGCGACCGATCCGCCAACGTTCGTGGTTTGTATCGAGCCGCTTTCCCTCATGGGACCGAGGGCAGCGTACTGGCTATGGATGGGGATCAACGCGGCGATGCTGGCAGCGGCTCTTTTTCTCCTTTTCGGACCGCAGACCGGGCTGGGAGCCGGGGTGGCGCTCGCGCTCGCGGCGTTCGCGATCTTGTATCCGCCGGTTGCCGACCACTTTTTCTACGCCCAGAGCAAAATTCCCATCCTTTTGGCCCTGGTGCTGATGGCGCGTTGGATGGAAGCGGGGTACGACGCAGCGGCAGGTCTGATGCTCGCGTTGGCTGGGCTTTTACGTTTGTTCCCGATGCTTTTGCTCGTCTACCTCGTGCTGCGGCGGCGCTGGCAGATGCTCGTTTACACTGCGATCTGGGTTGCGGTAGGCGCGATAGCAACCGTTGCCGTGCTGGGTCTTGCGAGCAGCTTGGATTTCTTACGGGCGCTGACGATTTTGACCGAGCAGCGCCCCGCGCTCTTTGCCAACAACGTTGCGATCAGCGCAGCCGTTTCACGCCTGTTCTGGGCCATCTTTGGGGTCAAACCCTCTGGAGGGCTCGACGCCGCGAGAGTCGCGGCAGGACTGCTCGCTCAGGCTGCGGTTTTCGCGCTGACCGTCTGGGCGACAGTCGGGGCCTCTGGCGGAAGCCGCAAGGCCGGTTCCGGCAAAGGCGCCGGCGAAGATCGCCTGCGTGCGGAACTTTCGCTCTGGATAATTGCGGCGGTGGTGCTGTCGCCGATCGCCTGGACGTACGACCTGGTGCTGGTGTTGTTCTTGTTTTCCGCGCTGGCGCAAGCGAGTGTTCGCAGCCCGGTTGATAGCCGGGCAGTCTGGGCGGCTGTGCTTAGCTTTATGGCCAGGCCTTCGATCGCAGGCCCGCAAGCCGCCTTGTGGTGGATTGCCTGGAAAATTCCTGCGCTTCAAACGTTTTTCCATTACGGAGCTTTACTCGCATTGGCGGCCGCCTACCTGAGCGCCTTTTGGTTCGTGCGCGACCGTATGGCCTTCCCCCCGAGCCGGGAAGCACCGCTTCTGGCTGGCAATGCCGCTGCCTCAGCGGGCTGTTAAGCTTCTAGTGGCCTGTAACCTTGAAATTGGTATCGGATTCTGATATGAAGGAGTCATGCCTAAAAGCAGTCTTGGTTTGGCTTCCAAGGAACGTAACGAACTGGT